>JBATAS010000147.1:0-6031 GCA_049661965.1 Ferruginibacter sp.
ATGTAAACGATGTGATGGGTGTAAACAGCAGACTGGATGAAATTCAGGCGGCGGTATTGAATATAAAACTGAAATACATTGAGCAGGAAAATGAAGCCAGGAGACGTGTAGCATCTTTTTATATCAATAATATAAAAAATGAAAAGATAATTCTTCCACAAATGCCCGTGAATAAACTGGAGCATGTCTGGCATTTATTTGTTGTAAGATGTGAACAGCGGAATGAATTACAGTTGCACCTGGAAAAAAGCGGTATCCAAACATTGATTCACTATCCCATTCCACCACATTTGCAAAAAGCTTATGCACAATATAATCAGCTGCATTTTCCTGTAACAGAGCAAATACATCAGGAAGTGTTGAGTTTACCAATAAGCAGTGTGCTGACTGATGAAGAAATGAAAAAAGTTGCAGAAGCTGTCAATCAATTTTAATGAATACTGAACTGCCGCATGTTGAAACTGATATACCTGCAAGCGGGCTTCCGCTGGTAAGCATCATTATTCCCTGTTACAACCATGAAAAATTTATTGCACGTACATTAAACAGTGTTACTGCAGATAGCTATCCGTATAAAGAAATTATTCTCATCAATGATGGATCAAAAGATAATTCAGATCTTACCATACAGGATTGGTTGTCTTCTTCTCCTCAAAAAAAAATTGTTACTTATATAAACAGGCCAAACAAAGGAATCTGTGCCACGCTGAATGAAATGATTGATCTGGCAAAAGGAAAATATATTTTGCCCCTGGCTTCTGACGATTGTTTGTACGGCGATACAATTGCCAAGCGGGTTGCCATACTTGAAGAAAGGCCCGGTAAATCTGTTTTATTGAACGATGCATTTGTAATTGACGATAACGATGAAGTCATTATGCAAAGCTCATCAACAGATTACTGGAAGGCTGATAAATTGCAGTATCAAACTGATGATGATATTTTACGAAACTGTATAAAGGCCCCAAGGATTGCAGGCCCTGTGATCTTTTACCGAAAAGATATTTTTAACGAGATAGGTAAATTTCCTGAAGATATTGAGTTTGAGGATTGGTATTTTTATCAAAGAGCTGCTTCGTTAAAGCTTATAATTTTTGTTGATTTTAAAGTGGCTTTATACCGTTTGCATGGGAGTAATTTTTCAGGAGTAAACTCACCTCATGGGCTAAAAATTGCAAAATCTACTTTGAAAGTATATCAGCGGAATTTTTGGTTTTATCCTGGAGTGAAATATAAACTGCTGGGATTAAAGTGCTACCTGCGGGTTTTGGCCTGGTATATTAAATTAAGATTGAAAGGAAAGAAATAAATGCTTTTCATTTACCCGGGTTACATGTTCTCCAGTTTTAACCTTGTCTTTAGCTTATACAAAAAATTTCCAACCGGAGAATTGAGCAGATGAAAAAGAAACCGCAAACGTAATTGCCACAGCCAAAGCCAGAAACTTTTACCATAATGTTTTTCATAAATGCGTTTTGCATCCTTTAAAGCCTGTAAGTATAAAGTAGAACTGGTTCCTGCGGGTGCAAAGTTTACTAATACAGCAGTTGTAAATAAGAATGGTTCGTTTGCAATACGGCAAAGAAAATCATAGTCCATGCCTATTTTTTCAGTAGTATCATACATGCCATATTGATCATGCAATTCTTTTTTTATAAACATTGATTGATGACAAATACTTCTCATGCCCCGATATAACTTATTTTTTTCAAACGGTTTTCCTATTACAACAGTTTGATTACCTCTCTGCAATTGATACTTACCATGAATCCATTTAACATTCGGATTGTCATCCAATATTTTAGTTACAGTTGCAATTGTAGATTCGTCATAAAAGCTATCTCCTGAATTCAACATTACTACAATATTGCCCTTTGCTTTACGTATTCCTTTGTTAAATGCATCAGCAATACCATTATCACTTTCAGATATCCATTTCCGGTAATCAGGCTGGCTGGTTTGTTCAAGATAATTTCTGATATCGGGTTGTGAAGAACCGTCGATAATTATATGTTCAAATGGTAATTGCCCCTGCATATCTACCGATTTACAGGTGGTAATCATTTCCTGAAGGTTATTAAAACATATAGTTATTACAGAAATTGCTGTCATTTTATTTTATCTAAACTTATTTGTTTTGATAATTGATTGCTATAATCAGTTTCTTTTATTTATTATATCAGCAGCCTGCTTTGCAATATTCCCCCAATAAAAATGTTCAAAAAAAGCTGCAGGGGTTTCTACTCCGGATTGTAAGTTAACAATACTGCTGGCAAATGCATTCCAGTCATAATCAGTAAGAATTTGCATTTTATTGCCGGTTACTTCGGCAGGGATGCCAATGGATCCGCTTCCGGTGCTGATTACCGAACAATTATATCCCAGTGCTTCCACCAGTTTTGTTTTTATACCACCGCCATCAATTACCGGGTTAATAAAAATATCGGCACCCTTAAAAAAAAGATTTATATCATCTACAAAACCTGCATAAATAATATTCTTATCCTTGTAATCAGTTAATCCGTTATAAGCGGCCGGTAATTTATTACCACAGATGATGATCTTATAAGTAAAGTTTTCTGCGGCAAGCAGTAACGGATTTATGTTGTTCAGAATGCTGTCAACCGCATCCAGGTTAGGTTTATAGCCAAGAGTACCGTTAAACAATAATATTTTTTCTGTTTCTGGAATTTGATAAGTACTGCAAATTGTTTTTCTGGCAGTCATTTTTTCAGCTGCTGACGGTATGCCATCATGTTCAAAGCCATAGGTAATTACAGTGCAATTTTCCGGATTCAATTTAAAGTTCTCAATTGCGTAAGCCAGGTCGTTAGCATGAATAAAAAAGTTATGACTGGCTTTGCTGTGCGTAAATTTTTCGTAATTCCAGAGCATGCCCCACCACCATTTACCCATGCTTTTAAAACGTAAGGATTCTATATTATGTGAGTGTACTATCAGTTTAATTTTACAACTCCATTTTAGCAAAATACCCAGCCAGCCATAATACGGATGCTCAATGATGAGATGAGTTATTTTTTCTTCTTTGATAATCTTACGTAGCGTAAAAAAATAAAACAGGTTTATATACCGGAGTTTACTGTTGCTTAAAATATTCTTTACAGGATAGGTTTCGCTGTGATTAGAATTTTCTTGAATGGTTACGCATGTAAGATTTACCAGTTTACTTAAATAACGATTAAAAAAGGCAATACCTTTTTGTCCGCCCATATCGGGTGGTAAAAATTTATAAGAAACAAGGCTTAAAACTTTTACAGCTTCGTTCATGATTGTTTTTTAATGGCCACTACATTAACAAACGGCGAAAACCAATACCCTTTATTGCCGGCGATATGTATAATACGATTAAGCAGACCTGTAACAAAGTTTACAGCGCTGTATTTGTAATGTTTATCCCAAAAACCGGCTGTATAAGTTACGGTAAAACCTGCTTTTTGTATAATGTCAAAATAGGCTTTCTTGCTGATCAGGTTCTCTGCCCATACCCCTGTTTTACTATCACAGGTATTGCTGGCTAAAAACTCAACAGATGGAACTTGCTTTTTATCGAAATATAATACAATCGCTTTTGTAAAATCTTCAAATGCTCTGCCACGGGTTAAGGTAACCAGATTGTTTAAATCTGTTGTATTAATGGCCGGCTTTAATTCTTTTATCAACTCCTCTCTTTGCTTTCTATAAAGCGTTCTTTCTACCTTGGCGTGGTACAGGTAATGTTTAAGCCGCATGGCTATATTATGATAATTGGCAGTGGTAGTTGCATAACATATAGTTGTAAGCCCGGAGTTATACAGCTTTTCGTAAAAGCCTCTTAAATTATAAATATGTTCAACTACATTCCTTGAGGCAACAATATCAAACGAAACCTGGTTTGCTTTTCCATAATCAATTACAGCATCAATATCGCCACTGATAAATCCATCAATTTTAATATTTAATTTGTTGCAGATTATTTCTGCATAACCTGCCCATTGCGGAAAATAATCATTAAAGTAAACCTGTTTAAAACCAACCATACCGGCCAGTAAAAAAAGAGTACCCAGTCCTGCGCCGTAATCAATAAAAGTATTTTCGCTGATTTTTTTATTACTCAGTTTTACTGACTGGTAAATTATATCTGCACTGCTTTCAATTGAAAAGATAAGCCGCTTACCTGCATGATGATTATTGAAATAGTATTTTCCAAACTCATCAATTTCAGTATCACTGATATCGAGAACCAGCAGTTGCTGATACAACTGGTTTGCTTTTTCATTTATTAACCGGGCTGTTTCGTCTGCGGGGGCAATAAATTTATGTTGTTTAGTATGCAATGCTTTTCTTAGGCTTGTAAATCAGAACTTGTTTTTTTTGTATTGTTTTTCCAGACCATGAACAGGCAGAATAAAACAAACAACACTGCAAATATGTTTACATACCTGCTGATACTTTCTCCAACCCGTACCGA
Organism: Ferruginibacter sp.; assembly: GCA_049661965.1. Lineage (GTDB taxonomy): Bacteria > Bacteroidota > Bacteroidia > Chitinophagales > Chitinophagaceae > Ferruginibacter. The sequence goes on from JBATAS010000147.1 coordinate 4,469, forward strand.
TGTAGGGTTAAAAATAAATTCAATGGTATGTTTTCCCGCTGGTATAGCCAGGCCTCTTAGTGCATAGTTTGTTTTTACATACGGCGTTTTTTTGCCATCAATATAAGCTTCCCAGCCGAGTGGATAATATATTTCGCTGAATACAGCAAACTGGTTGGTAGCTGCATTAAACTCATATTTTATCTCATCATTATTGTTCTGAATAAGTTTAATATAAGCTGATGAATCGTAAACCGGCATAAAAGGAACGGAAGCTTTAAACTTCTCGTCCACAAAAGCAATTTGTGCCGGATCAAAACTATTAATACCGGCCATTTCTTCATCGGCAGTTTTTACAAACTTTACTTCGTTAACTAACCAGCAGTTGCCCATGGCAAACGGGTTTAATACAGCCTGTGTTTGTTTAGTGTCCTGTTGATCGGGTACAATAACATATTTCATGTTCAACATGTTCAACACCGGAAAACTATCTTTAACCATCGGGTTTGAACCCCACTTCTCAATATTTTTATAGATCTGCCTTTCAATAAGATCCTGGTATAAACCCAGTTTAGCCGGACTGTACCCGCCAATGGTATTATGCTTATAAGACGCTATGGCATCATTGAATGAATTGCTGACAGAAACCTGGTAGCCATTTGCAGATGGGAAAGCTAAATTCAGAATCCGGTAATAGCTTGTATCAGTTTTGAGTTGTAGATCAGCCCTGGTATCAACATAACTGCTTTCCAGTTCATCGGCATCAACAAAATTTTCATCTTTTAAATATCTTTTGCTTACACCAAACAGATCAATAATACAGAAAAGGATCAACGTGCCATACACAACTGCAGGCTTTATCCATTTTTTTGCATACATAAAAAGTACAGCAATGGCAACAAACATAAAGCCCAGCGACCGCCACATATCAGCCAGGTAAAATGCCTGTCGGTCGGCCTTTAATGCATTGAAATAGCTACGGGTAAAATCTGTACCCTGTCCTTGTAAAGCATCATTTATATTTTTTCTCAAATCAGTTGTTGCAGTATTGGTAAAATCCGACATGAAATAAAACAGGATAAGCACAGCAGCAGTTGCGCCGGTTATATACAAACATTTCTTAAGAAGCTGTTGTAGTTTTTCTTTATCTGTTTTAACCACAAATTCGTTTAAGAAAATAACTGCCAGTAATGAAACCGAAAGTTGCGGTATTACCAATGCCATTGATGGTGCCCTGAATTTTTTATAAAAAGGTAAATGATCGAAAAGGAAATAATTAACTGCTTCAAAGTTTTTGCCCCAGGCCAGCACAATACCAAATAAAGTAATGGCCAGCAACCACCACCTGTGTTCGCTCTTTGATAAAAAAGCACCAAACAAAAACAACAGGCAAATGATAGCTCCCAGGTAAACTGTACCCTGTGTGCTTAATAATTCGCCCCAATACATAGGAGAGGACTGAGCTATCTGCTGAGCAAAACCCTGGGGTAATTTTTGTCCATTCTCCTGCAATACTTCAATGGCTTTTGAGTTTTCGCCAAGTCCTTCGGCCGAACTTCCGCCAAAAGCATTAGGCACCAACAG
>JBATAS010000148.1:0-1919 GCA_049661965.1 Ferruginibacter sp.
GTTCTTACCGGGCAGTCGTCTATAATGCCTTCGCCAATATAGTCCATACCTATTTTTTCGAGTACTTTATACGAAGCGGCATTGTCAACATGAGCCCTGCCGGTAATTGTTGTAAGTAATAAAGCCATGAAACCATAATCAAGTGTATGTTGTGCAGCTTCGGTTGCATATCCTTTGCCCCATGCCTGCTTTTTCAGTCTGTACCCAAGATCTATCTCATCAAGTTCGGGCCGGTGTTTTAAACCGCACCAACCAATAAATTCCATATCATCTTTTGTATGTATGGCCCAGCGGCCAAGCTTGTTTTTGTATTGGGGTAAGATGATATCTGTAATTATTTTTTGGGCCTGTTCAACAGATTGCAAAGTTGGTTCATGAAGATATTTTACCACTTCGGGGTCGCTGTTGAGCTCAAGTATCAATGGAGCATCTTCAATTGTCAGTTGACGCAGAATGAGGCGGGGTGTTTGGAAGACAATATTCATTTACATAATGAGGTTATAATAATGATCTCAGCTTTTCAATTACATCTTTTAAACCACTTACGTTCTGCCCGCCTGCCGTTGCCAGGTTTTTCTGGCCACCACCGCCACCTTTTATTAAAGCTGCCACATGTTCTTTAATTATTTTTCCGGCATCCAGATCTTTTGCTTTAACCACGGTATCAGAAATACTGATGGCCACATGCGCCTTACCATCAATATTACTGCATAATACAGCCAGGTGATCATGTACATGATGTTTAATATCGAAACATAATTTTTTTAGTGCATCGGCATTAGGTACTTCAATAATATCGCCGATGAAAGAAACATTATTGATGATCTCGTCTTTCTGCATCAGTTCATTACGGATGCCAACCAGTTGCCGGGCTTCCAGGCTTTCAATTCTTTTTTGTAAAGATGATTTTTCGGCCATTAGCTGCTCAACAGATTTTGGCAGATCAGCAGGACTGTTCATAGTTCCCATTATCTGCTGTAAAGCATTAAACTGCTCATGAACCAGTGCTTCGGCAGCCTTGCCACAAACGGCTTCCAGGCGGCGAACGCCTGCAGCCACCGCTGTTTCATGTTTTATTTTAAAGAAACCCAGTTCGCCGGTATTGCCCACATGCGTACCGCCGCATAATTCAATAGAGTATTTTTCATCCATGATTACTACCCGAACGGTATCACCGTATTTTTCGCCAAATAAAGCCATGGCACCAAGGGCAATCGCCTCATCTTTACCCATTTCTTTTATTACCACCGGAATATTCTCCCTGATCTTTTCGTTCACCATTTTTTCCACCGCTGTAATTTCTTCATTGCTCACTTTTGCAAAATGACTGAAATCGAAACGGAGATGTTCTGCATTTACCAGGCTTCCTTTTTGTGCAACATGGCTGCCCAACACACTGCGTAGGGCTGCATGCATTAAATGCGTAACGCTGTGATGGAGCGTAATATCTTTTCTTCTGGCAGCATCAACCTTTGCCATTACTTCACCGCTCATATCTGCCGGGATGGATTCTGTGAAATGGATAATGAGATCGTTTTCTTTTTTGGTGTCGACGATAGTTAATAGTTCATTGTTAATGGTTAATAGTCCAGAATCTCCAACCTGTCCACCGCTTTCGGCATAGAATGGAGTTTGGTCTAAAACTATTTGATAGAGTTTTTTTCCTTTGCCGCTTACTTTGCGGTATTTAACTACTTGTGCTGTTGATTCTAAAGAATTGTAACCAACAAATTTAGAAGAATCAATATCGTTTACTGTTACCCAGTCTTCAGTTTCTAAAACGGCTGCGGAACGGCTGCGGTCTTTTTGTTGCTGCATCTCGGCTTCAAATCCTTTTTCATCAACGGCTAAACCTTTTTCAGTAGCTACCAATTTTGTAAGGTCAAAGGGAAATCCAAAAGTATCGTATAGCTTAAATG
>JBATAS010000149.1:0-1648 GCA_049661965.1 Ferruginibacter sp.
TATCAAACCGATATATATTACGACAGACCTACCCGAACATTTAGAAATTACGGGCCTGATGCCGGTCATACATCCTGGTTATTTGATGCATCGGGCAATGTGCTGAGAGCCGGAGACATTATTTTCAGCGCTGAGTTTAGCGGCTCTAGTATAACAAGTATTCAGGCAAGGATATGGACCCATCAAAGTTCCCTTGCAGTAACACCAGTCAATTTTAACTGGGGAGGAGCCTTTGATGGAGATGGCTCCGGTGCCGTTTACGGATATGCAAGTATACTTCCAAAGACTGCCGGAGCTTTTTATTCAGGTATTCAATCCGTCAACGGAACCTGGGCCGGGCCATTTTCATTAGTACTACAGGACAACAGCGTAGTGCCTAACTACGTAGCAAACCAGTTTATGGAAATATCGGTTAACCTCAGTAAGCTTGGTATTGACCCCGGAACTTTCAGCAGTAACCCCTGTGGTACACCTTTCAGAAGGGTATTAATTAAAACAAGGGCATCCTCTTCGTTTACAGCCGAACTCAAAGATTTTGTGTGGCCATTCAGCATGTTTAATTATCCTCCTGTAGACGCATATACAGGGCAGATATATTTTTGTGAGATATTCCCCCCTACACCAATCTATGTCGTAAATCCAAATCCAACTTCCATATATACATGGAGTACTACAAATGGAAACATTGTAGGAAGCAATATTGGTTCGTCAATTATTGTTGATGCTCCGGGAACTTATTTAGTAACTCAGCAATTGCATGCTCAATGCCTTGCATATTCCCAAGACTCTGTAACTATACTTTTCGATAGTATTTGCGGAATACTTGACGTTAACCTGGTAAATTTTAATGTACGGCGTTTTAATAATGAGGCAGAGCTGAAGTGGCAGGTATCAAATAATAAAGAGGCCAAAAGCTTTGAAATTGAATACAGTTTCAACAACAGGGATTTTGTGCAGGTTTCAGTTTTAGCGGCAGGGAATGAAATTAACCTGGCAGAATACGCTTTCCGTCATCCGTTGTCAAGAAATAATAATGCTACAGTTTTTTACAGAATACGGGTTAACACCCGTGATGGAAGAGTTAAATACAGTAATATTATTGCTTTGAGAAATACAAGTATTACTAATAATTCAGTAACCATTTTTCCAAATCCGACATTTAACGAAAGTTGGCTTTCTTATAATGCTACAACAGCTCAGACTGTTGAAATATCTATATGGGATGCACAAGGGAAATCAATCAGTAGTTTCAGATCAGCAATACAAATTGGCGAGAACCGCCTTAAATTAACCAGTCTTTGGGGGCAATCTCCGGGAGTATATTTTGTAAAAGTAAAATTGAAGAACGAAATAATAACAAAGAAAATTTTTCTGCTGCAATAATCATATCAGCAATATAAAAAAGCAAAGTCCCCACGCTGTAACCAGTGGGGACTTTTTAGTTTTACAATCTTATAAATCCACTCTTAAAAAATTGAGCCTGGGTTTAATAAAGAATTAATTGAGGAAGGCCCTGGCTAAGCTTCCGATTTCTTTTCCTTCTTCTTATCTTCTTTTTTAAGAACAAACTTTATTTTTTCACCACTTTCATCCAGCTCAGCAATCATAATGTCGCCGTTCTTAATCGTCATGTTCAGTATCTCTTCGG
>JBATAS010000150.1:0-1865 GCA_049661965.1 Ferruginibacter sp.
GAGATGGAACGCGACCGGGCCAAGCATACGGTACTTCCTCTTTCTAAGTTTGGATTGATGCAGATTACGCGCGAACGGGTACGTCCGCAAATGAATATTGCTACCAAGGAAGTTTGCCCTACATGCAATGGTAGCGGTACTATCATGGCGAGTATTTTAATCACTGATCTTATTGAAAGACATCTCGAGCATTTGTTTGTAAAACAGAACGAGAATAAATTAGTATTAGCACTCCATCCCTTCTTATACGCGTATTACACCAAGGGAATAATTTCCAAGCGCGTTAAACTTTTCTTCAAATACAAAAAGTGGATTAATCTGGTAAAGGATAGTTCGTTGGGCATTACCGAATTTCATTTTTTGAATAAGGATGGCGAGGAAATAGAATTGGAACAGGCAACCCATACGGTCAATTCAGAAGAGTAATTTTCTTCAAGCAAATTCATAAAACCCTCTGCATAGAGGGTTTTTTATTGTGCAACTCTGTCATCCTGTCACTTCTTTCTGGATTGGAACATCATTTGAGTTGAATCGATTGGATAATTATTTTTTAAAACCTGACAAATTATGGCTATAGCAACTGAGAAAGGATCGATTTCCATCCATACCGAGAATATTTTTCCCATCATTAAAAAATTCCTCTATTCCGATCATGAGATTTTTTTACGTGAGTTGGTAAGCAATGCCGTTGATGCCACGCAGAAGCTTAAGAAATTGGCTTCGATGGGCGAGTTCACGGGCGAACTGGGCGATCTTAAAATTGAAGTAAGCTTCGATAAAAAGGAAAAGACCATTACAGTTAGTGACAAGGGTCTTGGCATGACGGGCGAAGAAATTAAAAAATACATCAACCAGATTGCCTTTTCGGGAGCCACTGAATTTGTAGAGAAGTTTAAAGACAAAGGTGATGCAAAGGACATCATTGGTAAGTTCGGCTTAGGATTTTACTCCTCCTTTATGGTGGCCGACACGGTAGAGGTGATTTCAAAATCATTTAAAGAAGGAACCGAAGGAGCCAAATGGGAATGTGATGGTTCAACAGAATTTGAATTAAGCTCTTCTGAAAAAACAACTCGTGGAACGGATGTTATCCTGCACATCAATGCTGACTCTGAAGAGTTTTTAGATGAGTTTCGTTTGAAAGGCATCCTTGAGAAGTATTGCAAGTTTCTACCTGTTGAAATTAAGTTTGGAACGAAAGAAGACAGCGTTGAGGATGATGTTGATAAGGATAACAAACCGAAATACACAACGGTTACTTCCGATCGCATCATTAACAACACATCACCGATCTGGACGAAGGCACCCCTTGAATTAAAAGACGAAGATTACTTAGCATTCTATAAAGAACTCTATCCCTTCACCGAAGATCCCTTATTCTGGATTCATTTGAATGTTGATTATCCGTTCAACCTTACGGGAGTTTTGTACTTCCCTAAGATTAAGAATGACTTTGAGATGCAGCGGAATAAAATTCAGTTGTACTCCCGGCAGGTGTTTATCACCGATGAAGTTAAGGATGTGGTGCCCGATTTTCTCATGTTGCTTCATGGTGTACTTGACTCACCGGATATTCCATTGAACGTATCGCGTAGTTATTTACAAAGTAATGCGAGTGTGAAAAAAATTAGTGCTCACATTACCAAGAAAGTAGCCGACAAATTAGTGGACATGTTCATAAAAGATCGCCCAGAATTTGAGAAGAAGTGGGATGATATTAGCATGTTTGTGAAGTACGGTATTATCAGCGATGAGAAGTTTTCAGAAAAGGCGAAAGAATTTGCTCTACTGAAAAACACAGAGGGCAAGTACTTTACTTTTAAGGAGTATGAAGAAAAGGTAAAGATCAACCAGACTGATAAGGA
>JBATAS010000151.1:0-3735 GCA_049661965.1 Ferruginibacter sp.
TCTGTTATGTCTTTTTCTTCGAAGCCCAGGCGCCGCATACCAGTATCAAGTTTTATATGCACCGGGTAATTATTAATACCGGCACGTTTTAAATAATCTTCAAAACTGTTAAGTATGCTGAATGAAAAGAATTCCGGCTCCAGGTTATATTCAACCAGCACATCGTACGTAATCTCTTCAGCATTCATCACCATAATAGGTAATGTTATACCTGCCTTACGCAATTCCACAGCTTCATCGGCATAAGCAACGGCCAGGTAATCTACATGATGAAACTGTAAAAGATTAGCAATTTCAAAACTGCCGCTGCCATAACTGAAAGCCTTTACCATAGCCATCAGTTTAACATCGGGCTTAAGCAGTTTTTTGTACGTATTTAAATTATGGGTGATCGCATTCAGGTTTACTTCCAGCACAGTCTGGTGTGTTTTTTCTTCCAGCAAATGACTTATCTGTTCAAACTCAAAAACACGGGCACCCTTTAATAAAATGGTTTCATCATAAAAATGCTGGCTGTGAAATTGCTGCCTGAATTCGGCAGAAGAAGAAAAGAAAACGGCTTCTTCAATATTTTTAAAAGCATTTTTTTGTTTACTCAGCTCCGGACCAATACCGATAAACCTGTTTATCTTTTTTTGTTCAAGTATGGCTGCCACATCAGCATATAACGCTCCGCTGCTTTTACCCGATTGCAAAATATCGCTGAGTATTAAAGTACGTTTGGCGTGTTGCTGTTGATGTTGCAGAAAATCCAACGCTATGGTAAGCGAATTAATATCGGCGCTATAACTGTCGTTTATTATTGAGCAGTTGTTAATGCCCTGTTTCAACTCCAGGCGCATTTCCACATGCCGTAATTGCAACATACGATCGGCTATTGTTTTAAAATCTTTGCCGAGATACAATAAAACGCAGCAACAGGTTATTGCATTTTCAATAGATGCAGAATCGGAAAAAGGAATACTGAAATGTAATTGCTCATCTTTCCATAACGCTGATATTGCAGTGCCGGTATCGGTTGTATCAACTGCTGTAACCTGAAGTGAAGCTTTGTTTTTCCTGCTCCAGCTTAACAGTTTAAAATCATCGCCTGCCCTTGCATTATTATTAAATGCGTTTACCGCTTCATTAATATCCGGTTCGTCGGCACAGTAAATGATCAGATCGCTGTTTACAAAAAGCTTAAGTTTTTCATTTACTTTTTGTCGTACGTTAAGAAATCCTTCTCCATGCGCCTCACCAATAGATGTAAATACGCCGATTGTAGGGTTAATGATCTTTGCCAGTTTCTGCATTTCATCCGGTTTTGAAATACCGGCTTCAAAAATTCCCAGTGTATATCTTTCGTTCATCTGCCAAACACTCAGCGGTACACCAACCTGCGAATTATAACTTTTAGGGCTGCGGATGATAGTATAATCATGTTGCAGCAACTGGTACAACCATTCCTTAACAATGGTTTTGCCATTACTACCGGTAATACCAATAACCGGCATAGTAAACTGCTGGCGGTGATAAGCTGTAAATAATTGTAAAGCCTGCAACACATCTTCTACCTGCAGAAATGAGGCGTTTGGAAAACCAATTATTTTTTCTTCAGCAAAAGTTCCATCAACCACAAAACAACAAACTCCTTTATTATATAATTCCTCAATAAACAAACTGCCGCTGTGCCTTGGTCCGTCTAATGCAAAAAATACCGAAGTAGCGGGGAATAATAATTTCCGGCTGTCGAGTAATATATGCTCAATAGCGGCATCAGCATTTTTTGCAAATGTTTTAGCCTTGATGATGGGTGCTATTTGAGAGATAGTATACAATAGAAATTAATTCAGTAAAATTTAATCTTTGGTATCTGACGGAGCTCCTTTACGCTGATGGTACATGGAATAAAATATGGAGCCTGAAATACAAAATACAATAACCAGTAAAGAAACCCAAACAGGAATATGCACCCAATATGCTACCAGCATTTTAACCCCTATAAATAACAACACTATGGCAATACCCTGTTGCAGGTAATCGAATTTACTGGCCGCTCCTCTTAGCAAAAAGAAAAGACTTCGCAAACCAAGTACCGCAAAAATATTGGAAGAGTATATCAGTAATTTTTTTGACGGATCGGGAATGATAGAAAACACTGCAGGAATAGAATCAACAGCAAAAACAATATCTATTAAACCCAACATCACTACCACCATGGATAAGGTTGTGAAATAAGCTTTTTTATGATGCATGATGATAAAACGGCCATTGGGTTCAACCTTGGTTATCCGCATAAATTTGGTCATAAACCGGTAGCTCCAGCTTTTCTCCGGGTTAAACTCAGCCTCTTCTTTACTGGTGAACATTTTAATTCCTGTGTATAAAAGAAAAACGCCGAAAATATACATCACCCAATCGAACCGGGCCACCAGCTCGCTGCCCAGTGCAATAAAAGCAATACGGAAAACAATGGCCATTAAAATACCCAGCAGCAAAACCCGGGAATAGTTCTCCGGCTTTACTTTAAAAAATGAAAATATAATGATGAACACAAAAATATTATCAATAGATAATGACCACTCCAGCAGGTATGCCGATATATAAGATATAGCATCTTCCTTTCCGTTGCCCCCTTCATTTTCATACCAGATAAAGCCACAAAAAAGAAAGGATAACATTACCCAGAATATAGTTTGTATTAATGCAGCTTTTAAACTTACTATCTGGTTCTTTTTGCTGAGCAGGCCCAGATCGAAGATTAATGCAACTATAATTACAGCAGTAAAAACAAGGTATATTAATTGGGTTTTGTCCATGCTATTTCACTGTGTATTTTTTTCTTCTTATAAACTGATATAATATTGCAAATAAGAATACCAGTAACACCGGCACAGCAATATTTATGATCTGCCAGGTTGTTTTTCCTTCATCAACTTTTTTCTTATCTAACAAACGCAAAGTGTAATCCTTTGCTTTTGCTTCAGATAAGTTAGAACTGTTAATGAGATAATCAAGGCAGTTCTGCAAAAAATCTTTATTGGCAAAACTAAATTCACGCTGCGATCCAAAAGTATAGGGATTCATCCCCATAGGTATTGGCTGATTGCCCTTGATCACTGAATTTAAAACAATATCACCATCTGCAACAACAATCATTTTATTATCGGCCAGGCACTGCGACATAAATACTGCGCCAATACTTTGCAGCGAATCGTTCATTGCCTGCGACAACCGGTTTGAAAAAAGCGATTGAAATTTACCTTCCAGCAATACAGCTACCGGTATATTCGATTTTTTAAATTTATCATTTTCCGGCGCATCAATATTTTCTAAAACACTTATTAATGCAGGCGTAGCAATGGTTCGGGAATTTGATGAAGAACTTAACAGAACCGTTTTTTTAATGCCTTCTGCCTCCACGGTATCAATTGAATTTACAAAACGGCCGCTTACAAAGCCAAGGTTCTTATTAATGACATGGTTTGATTTTGATGCAAATACCGGAAAGTAATTCCAGGGTAACAATTCAAACTGGTCATTACCACTTACATCAAAAGGTAAAAAGTCGCACTGCAGATCCATTACCAGGTCTGCATTAACCCTTACACCATATCTGAATAACAGGTTATTCAGTTCAAGCCCACGATCATAAGCAGTCACTTCTCCCCTTTTAGTTTGCAGGCTATCCAGTTCGGCATTCAGTTTATCAATAAAGAAAATAATTTTCCCTCCCCGCATTACAAACTGATC
>JBATAS010000152.1:0-4290 GCA_049661965.1 Ferruginibacter sp.
CTCTGGTATTCGGTGCTATCCAAAGAGGTGGAAAGGTGAGAACAAAAGTAATCCCTCAAACAAATATTGAAAACATAAGTGAAGCAATTGAAGGATTTGTTGCTGTTGATAGTTTTATGGTATCTGACGAGCATCATGCTTATAACAAAGTAGGTCAAAAATATAAACACAGAAAAGTAAATCATAGGGCTAAAGAGTATGTACGTAAAGAAGATATTTTAGTTCACACAAACAATCTTGAAGGGTACTGGAATATTTTAAAGAAACAAATTGACGGCATTCATCATTCAGTTAGCCCCAAACATTTACAGCGTTATTGCAATGAAAGTGCTTTCAGGTTCAATAATAAAACCTTGTTTCAAGATGAAAGATTTGCAAACGCCCTTGCTAATAGTCAAGGCTCATTAACTTATAATCAATTAACAGGTAAAGAATGAAAGACGGTATCTACTTAATAGAAATGGGTAAAAGGATAAGAACTATAAGACGGGCTAAAGGTATTTCAATGCGAAAGCTGATTACTCTTTGCCCTTTACATAAAAGTTCACTATCTGAAATTGAGAACGGTAAAAGGGATAGCCATATCCTTACCTTAAAAATGTTAGCGGACGTGCTAAAGGTAGATGTAAAAGATTTTATATAAAGACTTACAGCGTTTTTGTATATTACAATTGCCTAAAAACTAATATGCTTATTATCCTATTGTTTGCTATAGTATCTGGTATTGCAATTATTATTCCTGCAAAGGATATTATTATTGACCCATACGGAACGGGAAGAAGCAAACTTAAACCCGGAGGCATTCTATTGTTAATTGCCGTTATTTTACTAATAATACTTCCAGTTGTTCAATACAATATTCAAAAAAAGGAAGAAACAACAAGAAACAAAGAATTAAAAATAGGCTATGATTCTTCATTGGCAGAAATAAAAAAGAAGTTTGATTCAACAAGTTTTAAAACAGATTCACTTATAGCCGATAACTTAGGTAAATATGGCTATAAATTTGATTCAACTTCAAATAGATTAGAAAAGATTGTGCGGGATTCATCTAAGACCAGAATAATTCAAACTGCTGACCCTGTATTGGATTTAAGAGAAATTCAAAATGTAAAAGTTATATCAATTTCCCCTGCTCCTGAAAATAAATTCGATGTTATAATTCATTATACTTCATCAGATGCAGGTAGTGGCAGCTATGAGATAGTCCTAAGTACTGTGACAAAAGATTCATTAAATAATTTCTCTTATGTGGGCAATCTAAAGCCACTTAAATACACAACCCAAATTCCAAGTGGAGGTAGTCGTGGCACAGGCTTTTCTATTAATAACCCCAAAAAGTTTACCCATCTATTCTTTTGGATAAGGGGTAAATATAAAAATATCGATAAATCCAAAGCCTTCAGTATGGATGAAGTGTATTTTTTAGATTATAAAAGTGGGGATTATGGCACTGCCTCAGTAAGTGATAATAAATTAGTTAAATCCATTGTATACAAAAATGAAAAGTGATTTAATAATTAGTTCCTTTTTTTAAATCTGCTGCCTAAATAAATGCCAACTATAAAAGTCCAAATGACTAAAGCTATTACTAATATATTTTCACTCATGGTCTAACAGGTATATAGTTACCTGAGGACACGAACCAAGGTGTAGTTACCCAACCAACAAAAGCAACGAAAAAGTGTTCCGTTTTTAAGTCCCGGCCATTTTTTGTAAATTTGCAGCGTGAAAATTTTAATACATAAAACAGCATTGGCGTGCCTTATAGTGCTGTATGCTTTTTTGGTAAGTTTTCATACCGGTGATGGTTTTGTGCAAAGCAGCAACATTTTCGAAAACCCAGGTGGTAAAAAAGGTGCCGGATATAAGGTTGGAATTGTAAAGGGCCTTATTATTCATAACTGCGCAACTGAAAATTCGGTGAGCGTTACCGCTGTTGGTAATCCGTCGCCTTTTAAATACCGTCTTTCAGACAATACAACCTGCATCAGGTATTCCAACAGCATTGCAAATAACCAACTGCTTCAGCAGGAATATTTTTTTAAACATACCGATATCGGCCTTCCTCCAACGGGCATTATATTTCCCTTTCACCATTTCTGGTAATTTATTTTATTGTTTTTAAGTAACACAACCCGGGTGTTGTGTGGTAACACCGTGACCATACCGGTCATTTAATTTACTATTAAAAAATTTATAAGATGGATACAGAAATAATCCTAACGGCAGTAGCATTCCTGTTTATTGCGATGGCTGTTTTCGGAATACTGGGCAGGGGTAACCGTAAACAGGAAAAACATTTATTGAACATGCTTAAACAGGCCGCAGCTTCCCGGCAGTCTGTCATTAAAGATTACGATACCTGGAATGATGCAGCCATCGGGCTTGATCCTGCAACCAACAATCTATTTGTTGTTACTATGATGAATAATCAGTTGTCATCTGTGCATATTGATCTTACACAGGTAAAAGATTGCCAGGTAATGCGAACCAACAAAACAATAGTGGCAGCTAATGATACTTATCCTGCTGTTGAAAAAATATGCCTGGTATTTATACCACAGGAAAAGCAGCAGCCCGACACGGTTATTAATTTTTACGTTGCCGGCAGCGACTACCAGCCGCTGAATGGTGAACTGCAACTGGCAAAAAAGTGGCATGGTCTTGTAAGGAATAAAATACAGACTTTGTAATTGAGCAGCTGGTACATAACGTTCTGTGGAATACTTACAGAATGCTTTACAAATTATTGAAAAAAAGAACCAACAGTATGAACCAATTCTGGACAAACGTGGTGACGCTAACATCGCTTCGGCAAAAAAATAAAAACCAAAGCAGTAAGAAAACGCACTCCAATTATGCATTGGCAAAGGGCTATCGTGAGTTTATAATTACAACAAAACGTCACACAAAAGACACCCTGCTGATCAGTACCGGCATTTTCTCTGCATCGTTTGGATTTAAAGGTTTCCTCCTTACCAATCATTTTATTGATGGTGGAGCAACTGGTATATCACTATTACTTTCTGCACTGGCCGGTATTCCGCTTTATGTGCTGATTGTGTGCGTAAATATTCCCTTTGTCATACTTGCTTACAAGGTAATAGGCAGACAATTTGCCATAAAAACATCAATAGCTATTACCGGCCTGGCCATCTGCCTGGCTACCGTAACTTTCCCCAATGTTACAAACGATAACCTGCTGGTAGCCGCATTTGGTGGATTTTTTTTAGGAGCCGGAATAGGGCTGGCCGTGAGAGGCGGAGCCGTTATTGACGGGACCGAAGTACTTGCTATTTTCTTAAGCCGTAAATTAGGAACAACCATTGGCGACATTATTATTGTTATCAATGTTATCATTTTTTCGGCAGCGGCTTATTTCCTGAGCGTTGAAATTGCACTCTATTCCATGATCACTTACCTGGCTGCTTCAAAAACACTCGATTTTATAGTGGAAGGTATTGATGAATATACCGGAGTAACAATCATTTCGGCACACTGCACCAAGATCAGAGAAATGATCATACACAAAATGGAAAGAGGTGTAACTGTTTACAAGGGCCAGCGGGGTTTTGGCAAAAACGGTGAGAAAAGGGAAATTGATATCATATACACAGTGGTAACCCGGCTTGAACTGAACAGATTGAATACCGAACTGGAAAAAATAGACCCGAAAGCGTTTGTAGTTATGAGCAGTGTAAAGGACACCAAAGGTGGTATGGTGAGGAAAAGGCCCCACAAACATTAACACAACCGGCACTGGTATCACAAAAAAACACTAACCAAAATGCACATTTAAAAATGCCAATACTACAGGCACACAACAAATAAAAAGTATTAACTTAATTGCATCAGTGCATAAAAAACCAGAATAATGAACAGAATTTTAAACAGGCAACAAGCGTTAAATTTTATACAGACAAATAATCTTATTGGAATTAAAGCAGGAAAAGAACGGACAAGTTTCCTGGATATATGGATGGTGGTTGTTGACAACAGAATTTTTGCCCGGTCCTCCGCCCACGTTGGTGTTACATAAAGCACACGCAAGCCAACTGGCGCAACAGCACTTGCCGCCGTCTGGGCTTCGACCAACGGCGTAGAGGGGAATACAAGCCAACTACCGAAAACTTGCACCACATCATAATTAGAATACCCGCCACTGGGTATTTATAGCAGTCCATCAATTTAGTATCTTTCAATCATTAAAAACGAAACCATGTTCAGGAGCATAATGACAAAAAATATTATTGCTATTTCCTTAGCATCGGCTGTATTACCAACTAC
>JBATAS010000153.1:0-6547 GCA_049661965.1 Ferruginibacter sp.
AAACAAATTATTAACCCAATAAATTTTTTACAATGGCTAAGCAAAAAGGAATTATCAAATTAGATGGCACAATCGGTGGCATAACTTTTTACAAGACAACAGAGGACGGTTATCTGGCAAGAGAAAAAGGCGGAGTATCTGCTGACAAAATTGCCAATGATCCTGCATTTCAAAGAACCCGTGAAAACGGTGAAGAATTTGGAAGAGCCGGAAAAGCTGGAAAGCTTTTGCGTAATTCAATCCGTGCAATGTTGCAAAACGCTTCTGATAGCCGGATGGTAGGCCGCCTCACTCAGAAAATGGTTGAAGTGATCCAGGAGGACCTTACCAATCCCCGTGGTCAACGTAATGTGATTGATGGCGAAGCCGAATTGCTGGAAGGATTTGAGTTTAACATCAGTGGTAAACTCGGAACTACTTTGTACGCACCTTTCACTGGAACCATTGACAGGGTGGCCGGTACACTTACCGCAAATATTCCTGCATTCGTTCCCATCAACATGCTTGCAGCGCCAGGTGGTTCTACCCATTTCAAAATTGTTTCTGCCGGTGCAGAGGTTGATTTTGAAAATGAAACCTTTGTAATGGATGCACAGGCAACTGCTGTGTTACCCTGGGATTCTGCCGCAACTGCAGTAATCACCCTTGTAAACACTGTTACTGCTAACAGTACACATCCTTTGTTCCTTGCATTAGGAATTGAGTTTTACCAGGAAGTTAACGGACAAATGTATCCTTTGAAAAACGGTGCATTTAATCCGCTGTCACTGGTGAAAGTGTCCGGCCTGTAAAAGTCGGGGTAAGTGAAATGCATTCATGAAATATTTTACCGAGTCAAGTAAAGCAAACAATTTTTATAACAATTAAATTTAAAGCCATGTTAAGCGGAGTATTAGATTTCATTGCCTCAGTAATAAATTTATTCTGAGCTAATTTTTGAAATTACCTGAACATTTTTGTTCATTCTTCAGTTCAAAAAATGGCCCCGCCTTTTGGCGGGGCTGTTGCTTTAGTATTCACCCGGCAACATCAGGCAGCCATCCACCAGCCAAAGCGTGGCAAGATCATAAGGAAAATCACTGAAGGGGATTTCCTGACTTGTTACTTTGTTGTGGTTTCCATCTGTTGCAAGAATTGTAAAGGCATTGTCCTTTACTCTCTTTAAATCCCACACCTGGAAGCGTTCAAGGTTAATATCCCTGTGGCATTGGTGGCTTATGATTAAATCTATCAGCCAGTAAGCACCGCAGCCTTCTGCCAACTCCTTCACACCATCTGTATAAAGAATCAATGAAGGTTTGTGGCAAAAGAAATTTTCTGAACCGTTGTGAGAACCGAAGAAGTGATTTGCATTTTTCATCTTAATAAAATTTATTTTAAAAGAAAAAAGGAAAAAAAAGAAAGCAGTTGCATCAGCAATGCAGATAAAAAAACCAAAAGCAGAAGCCGCATAAATGATGGCTATGTGCGATGGGGCTGTGTTTATGGCGGCTGTCTTTTTGTTTTTTTTACAGGCTTTGTGCGGTTGCCTGCATTGGTATTTTTGCGGCCTTTTTTTATACTTTGTTCTTTTGGATGGTTTCCTGATTAATGGATCAATTTGGTTTCAAAATTTTCCTGATGTATTTCTGCCTTTTGTTGTTAATGAAAATCAACTGTTCACTTCCTGCTGTCACTGCTGACCAGCGCCCCCCACTGCGCCCTTGGCTTGCTGGGTGAGGGCGGGAATGGCCGCCCCGACTTAAAAGTGCAGCGTAGCGGAACGGCGAGGGGCGGCCATGAAGCCCGCAACACAACGTGGCTGATTTTTGTGTGGTCAGGCATAGCGCAGCTATAAGCAAGGCTTTCACACAAAAACAACTCATAGGGCTGTGCCAGTGCAGCAAGACAACAGCAGGGGGCGCATAGGGAGCAGGCGGTTTTTGCGATGGCATTTGTGTTCAGGATAAACCGCCGTAGCGACCGTGCTAAAAATGTGGAGGAGGCTTTTTTATTTTTTTCACTACAGAAAGGCGTAGCCACCATAACTGAAAAAATAAAAAAATAGCCGACGGACTGCGGGGCAGCGAAGGGTTAGCAAAACCATGACAAAAACGGCGAAGCCTTTTTGGCATGTGTTTTTTTCTTCGAGCCGCTGCAACCGCAGACAACTTAGCCCGGCTTAATTAGGGCTATAGAACGAAGTGGCATAGCCCGCAATAGAAACTGCTTGCAGACAATATTAAGAAGCGTTGGTTGCAGCGATACGCAAATAAAATAATTGGTGAGGAACGAGCCGTTATTTTTTTGCGTTTGGCTGCGGTGGGGTTTTCAATTGCAGCTATTGGAGGAACGACAATTGCTGCAATTGTCTTCGAGGGATAAAGTGTTCCCGGCCGCTTCTGCCCTATCAATCAATTTCTATCAAAACAAAAAAAGCCCCGAAGGGCTAAAACTAAGGAAGCATTGCTAACCAACGCTTAGAACCTGGAGGCGGATAACGATAGCGACCAATAACAACGCCATGACTGACATAAATATGCCAACCATTAGCAGCGCAAACCCAAACCTGACAAGAAGCAGTGTAACAGAATAAATGATACATAACATAAAATTTTAAAAATGATAAAATAAATATGTAGCATCACCACGGCCTAAGTCCAAACAAAAACCAAATAAAAACCATAGTACTACCGTTGAAAATCTTTGCTGAAGCCTTATTTTTATTTTTTTATAGATTGACTTCTTTATCACCGAACTGAAAGTAAAAAATAAAAAAAAAGAGAGGGGGTGAGATACTGCTGAGCCGACTTGATTAGCCTGGTTTATTTGGATTTTTTTTGGCTGGCCGTAACTTTGTGTAATATTTGTTTTTGATTTCCACCCGAAGCCCACTGTTGCGGATTCTAAAAGTTGCTTCGATTCATTAATGCCCAGTTACTGAATTAAAATCTGTTATTACTGATGTTGGGTGCGATGGTTTGCAGCTTCCCGGTCAAGGCTTGTGGGTGGCTTAGGGATGCTACCGTTGTGCCAAGCGAAGGAAAATGTTCGTTGCTGTAAGGCTACCGACCGAAGGAGCAAGGAAGTGTAGTTTACGGAACGGACGAATTGAAATGAGGGAGGTTGCCTGAAAGCATTACAATACTTGTCTTTTACACCCAATTGATGAGGTATTATACTTTCATTCTTTGTATCCTCACAGCATTTAAAATTGCCAATAACGCTACACCTACATCAGCAATAACTGCTTCCCATAAAGTAGCAATACCACCTGCACCCAAGATTAATACAATGACTTTTATTACCATTGCGATTGTTATGTTCTGCCAAACTATGCTTCTTGTGATTTTACCAATCTTAATGGCTGTAACAATTTTGGAGGGCTGGTCGTTCTGAATAACTATATCGGCTGTTTCAATAGTGGCATCACTCCCTAACCCACCCATTGCTATGCCTGCATCTGCCAAGGCAACAACCGGTGCATCATTTACACCATCGCCAACAAAGGCAATATGTTTACCTGCATCTTTAAGCTGCTGCACTTTCTCCACTTTTCCTTCCGGCAATAAATCACCATATGCTTCATCAATACCAACTGCTTTTGCCACTTCATCTACTACAGATTGTTTATCGCCTGAAAGCATTACCGTTTTTATTTTCAGGTCATGCATGTCTTTAATTGCTTGTACAGCATCTTCTTTAATTTCATCAGCGATGGTAATGTAACCTGTGTATTGATTGTTGACGGCAACGACAACTATTGTGTCAACAATTGTTTCAAGGTCTGAAGGATAACTAATGCTGTATTTCTTCAACAGTTTTATATTGCCTGCAAGTACATTTTTACCTTCAACTTTTCCTTTTAGCCCATGTCCTGAAATTTCTTCAACATCTTCAGTTTTTACGCCGTTGGTAGTATCCCCTGCATAATCTGTGATGGCTTTGGCAATCGGATGTGTGGAGTTCTTTTCTAAGGCAGCAGTAAGTTTTATTAATTCTTTTTCATCAATTCTATTGGCTACAACTTTCTGTACTTTAAAAACTCCTTTTGTAAGCGTCCCTGTCTTGTCCATCACAACTGCATTAATTTTTGTCATTACATCCAAAAAATTGCCTCCTTTAAACAAGATGCCGTGCCGGGATGCCAAACCAATACCTCCAAAATATCCTAATGGAATAGACACAACCAATGCACAAGGACAACTGATAACCAAAAATACCAATGCCCTGTAAAACCATGTTTGAAAAACATAGTCGGCTACAAAGAAGTAAGGAACAAAACAAACTGCAATGGCTAAGAAAAATACAATAGGCGTATAGACTTTTGCAAAACGACTGATAAATAATTGTGTTTGTGATTTTCTTGCCGTTGCATCCTGTACCATTTCTAAAATCTTACTCAGCTTGCTGTCTTTAAACAATGATTTTACTTTTATTTCAGCAACAGTATTCAGGTTTATCATCCCGGCAAAAATAGCTTCCCCTTTATACTTTGTATCAGGTTTACTTTCGCCGGTTAGTGCTGCGGTGTTGAAGGAAGCATTTTCTGAAAGCAGTTCACCATCAAGGGCAACCTTCTCACCGGGCTTTACCTGTATGGTTTCATTTAATTCTACAATAGATGGGTCTGCAATCAGTGGAGCATTATTTCTTATTACGGTTACTTCATCCGGTCTTATATCCAGTAGTGCTTTGATGCTGCGTTTTGCATTGTTTACCGCTGCATCCTGAAACCACTCTCCAATCTGGTAAAACACCATTACTGCAACACCTTCTTCATATTCACCAATAATAAATGCTCCTATTGTAGCCACACTCATCAATACAAACTCATTAAAAATATCGCCCCGTTTTGATTTACGAAAGGCAAGGTCTAATACTTTTCTTCCTGCAAGCAGGTAGGCAATTGCATTTATTATGAACGATGCTATTTCGGGTAATTTAATTTTAAAAGCATATTCCAATGTTAATAACACTATTAAAATGAAAAGTGCCAATAATAAATCCCAATGTGTTTTCCAGCCGGGTTTCTCCGATTGAAGCTCTTCATCGTGATTGTGATCGTGTAAGTCTGTTTTATTTCCGTTATTTTCCATAATGATTATTAATCGCTGTGTCCTTCTGTATTTGTTTGTTTTGCCAAAATAAAAAACGAACCTTTTATAAACACATTATCATCAGCGGGAATTTCCTTTAACAAAGTGATTTCACTATAACCCACATCACTTGTACCTTTTACAACCGGTATTCTTTTAAAATGCGTTTCATTTTTTTTGGAATCCACTGAATCAATTATAAAAATATAGTCCTGCCCCTGGTAATTTACAATTGCATCGGTGGGTATGGCTGGCAATGTGGCCTGGTCGAGGCTGATGTTTGCCGTTATATTCATCCCGTCAATCAAACCTGTTTTATCACCTTTTACCATAGCATGTACCGAAATGGCTTTACTTTCATTCTCAAAGGAAGAACCCAATGAAAATATTTCTGCATCGTACTCTTTTCCGGGATTATTAGTTACTGTAAAATGTATGGTTTGTTTGTTTTTTATTTTGGGTAAATCTTTTTCATACACAAACAAATCAAGATGAAGCCTGCTATTATCAACTACTTCTGCAACCACTGTACTAAGATCTACATAAGCTCCCATTTTTACATTTACATTGCTTACTATACCGCTGATCGGGCTTCGCACGGCTAAAACAGAAATCAACCTGCCGTTTGAAAGTGAAGCTGTGCTGATGCCCATTAATTGTATCTGTTGCTGTAAAGAAGAACGTCTTGTTCTCAATGATTTTAATTCTGCATCGGCTGCCTGTAGATTTTTTAATGCCCCTGCATTACCGGCATTCAATTCTTTCTGACGGTTGTATTCCTGTTCAGCCAGTACAATTCTTGAATTAACAGAGAGGTATTCACTCTGCACCTGTATAAATTCCGGATTGGAAATGGTTGCTATGGTTTGCCCTCTTGAAACACTATTGCCCGGCTGTACCAGCAATGATTTTATTACCCCGCTGTACACCGAATTGATGCTTGCCTTATTTTGATTAGGCACTTTAAGCACACCATTTGTTTTAAGCGAAGCCGTTAACTGCTTCTGTTCGATGGAACCAAATTCAATGCCGATGGTTTTTATCTGATCAGCAGTTAATGTTGCTTCATCAGGATTTGCATGTTCATCAACATGTGTTTCTGTTTCAGGCGAAGCGGTTTCTGTCTTGTCTTTACTTCCGCAGGAAACAAAGAAAATAGATGCAGCACAAAGCGTAAAAATGATGACTGATTTATTTTTCATAAAAGAAATTATTTATTGATAAAGTAATTGTATTGAATGACAGATTGATTATACGTATTAAGCACTTCCAGGTAATTTTTCTGAATATCTATTGCCTGTGTTAAGAATTGAGATAACTCAGCAAAACTTATTTCTCCTGCCCGGTAGGCAAGCGATGCAGCTTTGATGATTTCTTCCGCCTGTCTTAATCCGCTTTTTTCATAAAATGACAAGAGGCTGTTGTTCCTTTCCATTTCTTTTTGCATCTGCAACTGTTGTGTATTGAAA
>JBATAS010000154.1:0-12390 GCA_049661965.1 Ferruginibacter sp.
ACCATCTTTGTCTTTTCTCACATGTCCATTGTGTGCCCACAATACAATTTTTGCCGATGGGTTCTGATCTAAAATCCATTTTACATTTTCTGCCATACTCTCATCCCTGGATGGATTACCGAAATGATTGGCAGCATACTGCCATAAAATGCGTGCATTTTGTAATGCCCAGTTAAAATCTTTGTTGTACGCAGTAGGTTTATAAGCATTCAAACTATCTGTTAGTATTTGTGCATCAGCTTTCAGGGTTTTAAAAATATCATTTCCTTCATTTTTCTTCATTGGCTTTTTTTTGCTAAGCGAATCATATTCATTTAAAACAGATAAAAATCCGGGATTATGTAAAATCAGGTACTCTCTGAGTATTTTAACAGCAACGTCAGGAATCTGCATGTCGAACCCAGTGAAACTGATTTTACTAGTTGCCGTTTCATTATACTTTTTCATCCATTCTATCATATCTAGTACTTCCTGTGTGTTCCATGTCCAGAAATACATGCCTGCAAGTAATTTTTTAGAATCACCTTTACCGTCAATAATATAGTCGTTCAAAGCATAAGCTTCCGGCATATTCGCTTCTATGGAGAAAATGGTAAATCCTTTTTCTTTTACCAGAAATTCGAGCAACCGGTGTTTCATGCTGAAAACTTCAGAACTGCCATGGGTACATTCTCCAAGTGTTACAATCCTGGCATCGCCAATTAACGTCTTCAAAGGTTTCAAATCATCAAAACCATTTCCAGCAGTTACATAGTTTAAGGGAATGCAGTTATTATTAATCCACTCAGCCTGTTTATTGTCAATAGCAGACTGAGCCTTTATAAAAAGGCTAAAGAAGAAAGCAACAGGAAACAGGTAAATCTTTTTCATCTGCCAAAACTATTGATAAAACTCTGCAACTTCTGTTAAAGGTTTCCTTTGTATATCCGGTACCCAGCATTCTTCCGCAGCATAACCAACCGGTATCAGCAAATATGGCTTTTCGTTTACAGGACGCTCAAGTATCTTACTCAAAAAATTCATGGGGCTTGGTGTATGGGTAAGCGCAACCAGGCCGGCATTATGTATGGCAGCCAGTAAAAACCCACAGGCTAGTCCGCAGCTTTCATTGGCGTAATATGTATTTGTTTTTTTTCCTTCTGCATCAAAATCATAACTTTTTTTAAAAACGATGATAAGGTAAGGAGCTATTTCTAAAAATTCTTTCTTCCAGTCGGTTTGTAATGGTAACAGATCTTTTTTCCAGTCTTCGGGCATACGGCCATTATAACTTTCATATTCTTCCTTTTCAGCTTCAACACGTATTTTACTTTTTAATTCAGGGTTGCTTATCACACAAAATGTCCAGGGTTGTTTGTGGGCACCACTGGGCGCTGTAGATGCAGCCAGTAAAATATTTTCTATAGCTTCCTTAGGCACTGGTTTGTCAGAAAAATCCCTGCAGGTACGTCTTTTATCCATCCATGCTGTAAATGATTCAGCTTTCTCTTTCATCTCATCAGCATTGTATGTATCTCTGCTGAATTTTACAAAGGGATAACCATTTATCAGTTTTATATCTTTCATAAACTTATTTTACCGAAATTTACCACTATCTAAATTATAATAAATGAAGAAAATACTTTTTTTACTTATCAGTACTGTTTGTTTTCAATTGTTAGCTACCGCACAGCCCGGCCGATGGCAGCAAAAGGCTAAGTATAATATGAATATTGATGTGAATGTAAATACAAACAGGTTTACCGGAAAACAAAAACTGGAGTACAGCAATAACTCTCCTTATACTTTAGACAAAGTGTTTTACCATTTGTATTTTAATGCATTTCAGCCCAATAGCAGTATGGATGTAAGAAGCCAGGCACTGGGCCAGGTATTGGTGAACAACAGGCCCGACTGGGATGGCCGGGTTAAAGACCGTATCGCCAACCTGAAACCGGACGAGATAGGGTATCAAAAAATAATTTCTTTAAAAATGAATGGGGTACCGCAGCCGTTCAAATATCACGAAACCATACTGGAAGTTTTTTTAACCAAACCAATTGCTGCAAAAACCAAAGTTGTTTTTGATATGGAGTTTGAAGCACAGGTTCCGCTGCAGGTTCGTCGCAGTGGCAGAGATAATCCGACAACGGGCGTACGACTGAGCATGGCCCAATGGTATCCTAAAATGTGTGAGTACGATTATGAAGGCTGGCACCCTACGCCATATATCGCCAGAGAATTTTATGGCGTTTGGGGCGACTTTGATGTTACCATCAACATTGATAAGGATTATAAACTGGGAGGTACAGGTGTGTTGGTAAATGCCAATGAAATTGGTTGGGGGTATGATTCGCCGGGTACAGAATTAAAACCAACTACCAAAGAGAAACGCAGCTGGCATTTTGTTGGCGAAAATATTCATGATTTTGTTTGGAGTGCTGACCCCGAATACAAACACCTGAGCTATAAAATGCCTAATGGCGGACCAACCTTACATTCTATTTATAATTACAAAGAAGGTAATGCCAAAAATGATTCAGCCTGGGCAACCGTACTTACTGCAGCAGCAACAGTATTACCTTTTATAGAGCAACATTTTGGTAAGTATCCTTATCCTCAATATTCATTTATACAAGGCGGCGATGGCGGTATGGAATATCCAATGGCAACGTTGTTGGTGGGTTCGGGCCTGGGTACCGTTTTTCATGAGTGGATGCACAGCTGGTACCAGATGATGCTGGGCACCAACGAAAGTATGCATGCCTGGATGGATGAAGGTTTTGCCAGTTATGCCGAAGACCTGGTTTCAAAATTTTATAATAAAAAATCTTCTTTACAGGGCTTAAGAGAAGCCTTGCAAAGAAACCCGAATAATAAAAACCTGGCAGCAATAATTGATATTGTTCCCGAAGATCACAGCTCGGCGTATGCCGGATATTTTAACCTGGCGAAAAGTAATTTTGAAGAACCCATGACAACACATGCTGATCATTTTAATTCCAATTACGGTTACAGTACTGCCGCTTATTCAAAAGGCGAAGTGTTTATGGAACAGCTTGGTTATATTATTGGTGCTGATGTAAGAGATAAATTTTTACTGGAATATTACAGGCAGTGGCGCTTTAAGCATCCCAATCCAACTGATTTAATGAGGGTGGCTGAGCAGGTTAGCGGTATTCAGTTAGACTGGTATAAAGAATACTGGGTGAATACAACCAAAACCATTGATTATAAAATTGACAGTTTATGGGAAGAGGCTGGCGTTACCAAAATCCGGTTAAAAAGGATTGGACATATGCCAATGCCCATTGATCTGCAACTGACGTATGCCGATGGCAGTACCGAAATGTATTATGTACCCCTGAATTTAATGTATGGTAATAAACCAAATGAAAACCCGGCGCAGAAAAGAGAAATACTGGAAGAATGGAAATGGACACACCCTGACTATATTGTTGAAACTAAACGCCGGCTTACCGATATTAAGGCTGTTGAAATTGACCCTTCGAAAAGAATGGCTGATACCAACAGGAAAAACAATAAACTTGAACTGAATTGGTAAACACGGTATGATGCCTGGCTTGACCAACTGATATTTTCTGGCCAAACTAACATTTGTTATGGAAATAAATATCCGGAGGGTAACCATTGCTGATGTGGATGCATTAACCGCAATAGCAAGGCAAACCTTTCATGATACTTTTACCGGTACCTGTACTGAAGATGATATGCAGGTATTTTTAGATCAGTATTATAACCCTGTACAATTAAGTGTTGAATTAAGTAATCCTGATACCTATTGTTTTTTTGTTGAATCTGAAGGCAAACCGCTGGCCTATCTTCAGTTTATGGAAGATTATAAAAACTTCCCTTTGATGAAAAAATGGAAGGCACTGGAGTTAAAGCGAATTTATGTATTAAAAGAATATCACGGGATGGGTATTGCACAAAAACTAATGGATTATATATTAAATTTTGCTGCAGAAAAAAAGTATGAAGTAGTTTGGCTGGGTGTATGGGAACATAATATAAGGGCACAAAAATTTTACGAAAAATATGGATTTATAAAATCTGGACATACCCATGATTTTCCGATTGGTAATACGCCACAAACTGATGTATGGCTCTGGAAGTTTTTATAATAATAAACCCCCTGGGTAAGGGGGCCTATTATTGTGCTTGTTCCTGGATAACGAGGCTCAGCGCCCAAAATATTTATTCACCGCTTCAATGCGGTTGCTTACATGCAGTTTCTCGTAAATATGGTACACATGTTTTCTTACCGTTTCTGAACTGATGTTAAGTTTATCAGCTATCTCTTTATATAACAGACCAGTTGAGAGCATTTCAAGAATCTCATTTTCTCTTTTTGATAAAACATCCAATGCTGTACCGCCCGCTGTGCTTACAGATTTGTTCTGGAAAGCTGCAACAACCTTGCTGGCTATCTGGCTGCTCATAGGTGCACCGCCTTCTATTAATTCTGTTATACCTTCCAGCAGTTTTGCAGGCGATGTCTTTTTTAAGATATACCCGCTTGCCCCGGCTGTTAATGCTTCAAATATTTTTTCATCTTCCTCATAAATGGTACACATCATAAACAAAATTTCCGGGTTGGTTTGTTTCAGTTCTCTCACTACTTCAATACCATTAATACCATCCCCCAGGCCTATATCCATTAATACAACTTTTGGATTGATTATAGGTAATTTAACCAAAGCCTCTTCACCGGTTATACATGATCCGGCTAATGAAAAACTACCCGATGTATCAATAATCTGCTCTAAGGCATGGCGGATATCGTTATTATCTTCTACTATTGCTACTGATGGATTCATATTGACAAAATTGGCCTAAAAAAAGGGAACTGACAATACCACAAAGTGGTAGGTTTTACAAAGGCAGTCAATTATCGAATGGGTATATACAGCAGGTATTTTTGCTCAAAAAAAGGCTGTGGAAATATTTTTTCAATCTCCCATACCATTGGTTTACAGCCACTTTCAAATATTTCGTTGGTCAAATCACCGCCTTTCAGGCAGATTAAACCATTAGGTACTCCCTTTTCAGCAATTTTGGCCTTTTGAATTAACGGCCGGCTCCAGCGCCAAAGATCCTTTAACGGAGCAACCGCTCTTGATATAACCACATCAAATTTTTTGTTTTTAATTTCCTCGGCACGGGAATGTTGTGTGCTGATGTTTTTTAAACCGATGGCAGCAGCAACTTCTGCAACAACTTTCAGTTTTTTATTAATACTGTCAACCATTAAAAAATTTGTTTCCGGAAACATAATGGCTAATGGTATTCCCGGAAATCCGCCACCACATCCCAGGTCCATCACCTGCATACCTTTTGTAAACTCAAATTTTGCAGCAATAGTTAAGGAATGCAATACATGGTGTTCATAAAAATTATCCATGTCCTTTCTGGATATCACATTGATCTTCGAATTCCAGTCGGCATACAAACCCTTGAGTGCAGCAAATTGTTCAATCTGCTGTTCTGTAAAATCACTGAAATATTGTTGTATTATTTCCATACTCTTTTCGGTTTCCTGAACACCGATGCAGCAAATATCAGGTAATAAAAAAACATCCAGATATCAATAAATAAAAACCAGGGATACATGGCCTGTTCATTTAGTTTTTTCATGCCGGGGTACAAAACAAATGCCTGTACTAAAAAACGTGTACCAAAAACAATCAAAGCCAGTTGCCAGTTAAAAAAGATAAGCGATGCTGCCAGCAAAGGATAAAATAAAAAATGCGATAGTGTATACAAGCCAAGTAAAAATTTATGAGCTGGTTTATACAATTTACCCGTGCTGTAATGCCTGTTCTTCTGCCTAACCCATTGCCCCCATGTTTTTGGCGGTTCACTTAAAGTAAATGTATCCTTGTCTATATTGATCTTTGTATTTGTTTTGGTAGCCGCCATATTTATAAACAGGTCATCATCGCCGCTAGGTATATTATTATGTGCCGAAAAGCCTTTGTGCCGGTAAAAGATCGTTTTCTTATAACTCAGGTTTCGGCCCACACCCATATATGGTTTGCCTGCCAGTGCGTAAGAAAAATATTGAAGTGCTGTATGAAAGGTTTCCCAGCGTACCATTTTATTTAAAAGCCCTTGCTTTTTATGGTAGGCACCGTATCCTAAAACTATTTCTGTATTATCCTCATAGGTCTCCTGCATTTTATCTATCCAGTGTTCGCTGGCTGGCACACAGTCTGCATCGGTAAGCAAAACAATTTCGTATTTGGCAGTTTTGATACCGATACTCAACGGAAATTTTTTACCGGGTATTAGTTTGGCTTCCTGCTTTAATTCAACAACCTGCAGTTGCTTGTACGTTCGTTGATATTCTTCCAGTAAATATTTACTGTCGTCAAAGGAGTTATCATTAACCACAATTACCTCATGGGTAGTACGGTATTGCTGAACGAGTGCTCCCGGAAGATTTTTCGCTAAATTTGCCGCCTCATCACGGGCACAAATGATTACTGACACCGGGTGGGTTTGCGATGTTGTCCGGGACTTTGGTTTATACACTGCCAGTCTTGAAAAAAAGAACAGGTAATAAAAAAGCTGTATCAGGGTTACCAGGCAAAATACATAAAACAGTATTTGCCCGATTTGGGTAAAATTCATTTGACAAAAATAGCAGTAATCGGCATTAGTATTTTACAATTTTAAGATAAGGAGAAGATTTATTTTTATGGCAGCATTACAATTTGATCTACAGCATACCGACAGCCAATCGAAGGCAAGGGCAGGAAAAATTACAACCGACCATGGCGAAATTTTAACCCCCATTTTTATGCCGGTGGGTACAGTTGGCAGTGTGAAGGCAGTTACCCAGCAGCAATTGCAAACCGAAGTAAAGGCGCAGATCATTCTTGGCAATACTTACCACCTGTACCTGCGGCCAGGCCTGGAAGTTTTAGAAGAAGCCGGCGGATTACACAAATTCAATGGCTGGGATAAACCCATCTTAACCGATAGCGGTGGCTACCAGGTTTTTTCGCTGGCAAATAACCGGAAACTTACAGAAGAAGGCGCTTTGTTTCAAAGTCATATTGATGGCAGCAAACATTTATTTACGCCCGAAAATGTTATGGATATACAAAGGGTGATTGGCGGCGATATTGTGATGGCTTTTGATGAATGTCCGCCTTATCCCAGTGATTATGATTATGCAAAAAAAAGTATGGGGCTTACGCATCGCTGGCTAAACAGGTGTTTTCAGCGATTTGACAGCACGCCGGATAAATACGGTTATACCCAAAATTTATTTCCCATTGTACAGGGCAGTACTTATAAAGATTTACGTACTGCATCTGCGGAATTTATTGCATCAAAAAATGCTACCGGTAATGCTATTGGTGGTTTAAGTGTAGGCGAACCCACAGAAATGATGTATGAGTTTACCGAACTGTGCTGCGATATTTTACCGGTGCAAAAGCCCCGCTACCTGATGGGCGTGGGCACACCCTGGAATATCCTGGAAGGGATTGCTTTGGGAATAGATATGTTTGACTGTGTGATGCCAACACGTAACGGCCGTAATGCCATGCTTTTTACAAGCAAGGGAGTTTTAAATATTGATAATAAAAAATGGGAAAAGGATTTTTCGGTGATTGATGACGGTATTGATTGTGCCATGAGTAATTATTACAGCAAATCTTATCTGCGTCATTTAATGAAATCGAAAGAGTTTCTGGGACTTACTATTGCCAGTGTACATAATCTGGCATTTTACATGTGGCTGGTTGGTGAGGCCCGTAATCATATACTGGCAGGCGATTTTAAAAGCTGGAAAGATGAGATGGTGGTTCAGTTGCAGCAAAAACTATAAATACTTTACTACCCGTTAACAAAAAAAACTACCAGCAGCACAATAATTGAAAAAAGAGGATTTGTGTTTTTATAATTATCTTTAAATCATCTTTTAAAACAGCTTTTATGAAACGAATTTCACTCATTTTAATACTGACTACATTATCGGTATGCGCTTTTTCGCAGACGGTTATTAAAATGAAAAAGGAAGATGGTATTTCTACCGTGCCTTGTAAATTAAACGGCCTTAACCTGTCGTTTAGTTTTGCCACTGCCGAACCGGTAGTTAAAATTGCCTTAGCCGAAGCAAATTTTATGTTTAAGAACAGGTACCTGAACAGCAGTGATATTATTACCCCATCTGGTTATTCAGGAGATGAACTGGTAGAAGCTATGGTTATTAACCTCAGAGAGATTGAATTTGCAGGATTGAAACTGAATAATATTAATGCTACCGTTACAAAAGATTTAACTGCGCCTTTACTGCTGGGCCAACCGGCTTTGGCAAAGCTTGGGCCTGTGCAAATGGATTTTGCCAGCAACAGCGTTACCATTTTAAATGGTTCGGGCAATTACGATTTTTCGGGTGGAGCTAATACCAATAATGTAAGGCCGGTTGCTGCAACTGTACCGCAAAATACCAATACGCAGGTACAGGATGCATCTATACCCAAAGATGCACCCATTGATGTTTTTATGACTGATTTTAAAAAGAATATTTTACCCTATGAGATAGTAGTGTTCCGCAGCCAGGCCAACAACAGGGAATACCAGGGCATTACAGACATTAATGGAAGATTCTCAACCCGTTTACCGGCAGGTGATAAATACGATATATTCATTTTGGGGTTTAAAGATTCAACCAGTTATAATGTTTTAAATATACCGCCTGTTGAAGGCCGGGCTTATTACAAAAATCCATTTAAGATAGATATCCAGTTTTTACCTTCAAAAAGTTTTATACTGGAGGACTGTAATTTTGAAACCGGCAAGGCCGACCTGGAAGAAGACTCTTATAAAGTAATTGACGAACTGGTGGCTTATTTAAAAAGAAAAGAAGATGTGCGGATAGAACTGGGCGGCCATACCGATAATGTAGGCTCAGCAAAAAGCAACCAGGTATTATCCGAAGCCAGGGCAAATACAGTAAGAGATTACCTGCTCAGCAAAGGGATAGATCCCGAAAGGGTTACTGCAAAGGGATATGGATTAACCAAGCCGGTTGAAACTAATAAGACCGAAGAAGGAAGGGCATTGAACAGAAGGACGGAGGTTACGATTTTGGATAATTAAAATGGTTAACTAACTAAATGTAAAAATCCCGGACTATAAATAGCCGGGATTTTTTTCGGAATCAATTTTTTTTATTCTGGCTGTTGGTGGGGAGGTCAACGGCGGTAGAAGTTCCTGCTGTTTTAGCAGGATATCATTCTGTCAGCCTTGCATAAAACCCGATGTTGCCTGCAGGCATTTGTACGTTACTATTTGTCTAAATTTTTCTGTAAATCTATTTGAAAATTTGTCTAAATATATAAACATCCTTAACTAAAACTGTGTCTACAATTTCTGCATTTGTCTTTGCATTTTTATATTGTCTAACAATCAATTTTTTCCCATCAGCTTGTATTGAAATTGTTTTGATGTCGGTTGGTTTAGTTGTTGTGTCAATTGGATTAAATTCAAAGTATGTCAAAACGGAAAATAATAACAATGCAATTAGTCCCAAAGCAATTGTTGCACTAGATTTTGGTTTGAAAGTAAATACGGTAAAAAACACTAACCCGAAAAACGATAAGTATGAAATGATGTTGTTCGCAATTACAAACGAGCCTTTGATAAAAGTCCAGCCCGTATAAAATTTCGCAAATAGAAATTCAATCAGTAATATTCCCGCAAATATAATTGTAAGCCAAAGTCCTGTCTTGTTAAATTGTCTTGTCAAGAAACTTTAAAATTAAAAGATGGTTGAATTTGCTTGCAGGCAACTCAAAAATAAGCGAAATTAGTTTTACTAGTGTACAAAAAACCGCCCCGTTCAAAACGGGGCGGTTTAACTTTATCAAGATAATAATTGCTTACTCTCCTTTTGGTGCTTCACCAGCAGCTGCATCAGCAGCATTGCTGTCAAGCTTTGCTTTAATATCAGCTAAAGCGCTTAAGTCGCCAAGTGTAGATTTTTCAACCTTACTCTGCAACGTTTTAACTGCTTTTTTGGTTTGCTCAAAATCAGCTTTCTTTTCTTTAATAACCGCTTGTTTCTCTTCTTCAATTACCTGCTCCCATAAACGGGCATGGCTTAAAACAATACGTTTATCGTTACGGTCAAATTCAATTACCATAAATTTGGCAACTTCATCAACACCAACCGATTTTCCATCTTCCTTAGCTAAGTGACGGGCAGGAGCAAATCCTTCCAGTCCGTAAGGCAATTGAACAATTGCACCCTTATCATCTTTTCTCACCACGGTACCATCATGCTCACTTCCAACAGGGAAAGTGGTTTCCAGTGTATTCCATGGATCTTCTTCAATCTGCTTATGTCCTAACTGCAGCTTACGTCCTTCCTGGTCAATGTTCATAATAACAACCTCAATATCGTTACCAACTTTGGTATACTCATTAGGATTGTTGAAACGCTTTAACCAGCTCAGATCGCTGATATGGATCATACCGCCAATGCCGGTTGTTAATTCAACAAACACACCATAAGGGGTAATGTTCTTAACAACACCGCTGTGCTTGCTTCCCTCTGGGAAAGAAGCTTCGATAGTGCTCCATGGATCTTCGGTCATCTGCTTGATAGACAAACTCATCTTACGTGTTTCTTTATCAAGGGTAACAACTTTAGCTTCGTATTCATCATTTAATTTGAAGAACTCTTTAGCATTGATTGGCGTGTTAGCCCAGGTAATTTCACTTACGTGAACAAGGCCTTCAACACCCGGCATGATCTCAAGGAACGCACCGTAGTCTTCAATATTTACAACTTTACCTTTTACAATTTCACCTTCTTTCAGGCTCTCTGTAAGGGTATCCCAAGGGTGAGGAGTAAGTTGTTTTAAACCAAGGCTGATACGTTTTTTGTCATCATCAAAATCCAATACTACTACGTTCAGTTTCTGGTCCATCTTCAATACTTCGGTAGGATGGTTGATACGACCCCATGAAATATCAGTGATGTATAATAAACCGTCTAAACCGCCAAGGTCGAGGAATGCACCAAAATCAGTGATGTTTTTGATTGTTCCTTCAAGTACCTGGCCTTTTTCCAGTTTACCCATAATTTCAGCTCTTTGAGCTTCAATATCACTTTCAATAAGTGCTTTGTGCGATACAACAGCATTCTTGATGGCTTCATTGATCTTAACCACTTTAAATTCCATTGTTTTACCAACAAACTGATCGTAATCAGTAACCGGCTTAACGTCAATCTGAGAACCCGGTAAGAATGTTTCCATACCAAATACGTCAACTATAAGACCACCTTTGGTTTTGCTGGTAACAATACCGGTAACAATTTCGCCGGTCTTGTGAACTTCCACAATTCTTTCCCATGCACGTGTGGTACGGGCACTTTTACGGCTTAAATGTAAATTGCCGGCTCTGTCTTCTTTCTCCACAACCATTACTTCCACTACATCACCAACTTTTACCCCACCTGGCATATCCCTGAATTCGTTTAAAGAGATAAGTCCATCGCTTTTAAATCCGATGTTTACAACAGCGTCAGTTTTGGTTAATGATTCAATGGTAGCCATGATCATTTCGCCATCGTTGATCTGTTTGAAAGTATTGTCGTAAACCGTGTCGTACTTTGCAGTTTCTTCGGCAGAGTAACTGGTTACGTTACGTTTGTCAACACTCCAGTCAAAATCGTCATGAGCAGTTACAACTTTTTCTTCAACGGGAGCTTTCACTTCCATGTCAACAACCGGAGTTGTTTCAGTTGTTGCTTGTGTTTCGTTATTTTCCATTGTTTCTTCAGGTACGTTTGTTGTCGCAGCAGTTTCAGCTCCCGATGTATCGGAACCTGAACCTTCCTGTGCATCTGCGTTTAATTGTTTAAAAATGTTAAATGACATAATATATCCCGTGGTTTTTAAAACGGGAGGGCAAAGGTAGTAAAACAAGACTGATTAAACGGCTAAAAACAGGTCTATTTTTTGTGTAAAGCCTTTGCCTGTACTGATTTTATACTTATGTATTGAAGGTAAAGGAGTTAATCTGAAAGAAATCAGCTTTTTTAAGCTAAAAAACTGGTGATTTGAGGAGCCAGTTCTTTTGTATTTACTGTTTCAATAGGGTTGGTAGTTTGGAGCAAAATGCATAACGGGGCATTGGGTAATCATGTATAAATGATTTGGGTTAATAATATTACAGGCAAAAATATAAAAAAAGTCCCCCGAAAATTTCGGGGGACTGTATAACTAAGGTTTAGTTATTATTATTGAATCACTACTCTACACATGGTTATACGGTTTCCGTTAATGTCACCAATTTCAACCCAGTAAAGTCCTTTTCCATGCTTACGCATATCAACATCCATACGGTCGTATGGTCTTCCGA
>JBATAS010000155.1:0-1928 GCA_049661965.1 Ferruginibacter sp.
GCAATAAATAAAAAAATCAAGCCCCGGTCTTTAGGAATGAAATCCTAAAGACCGGTTTTTTTAGCTTGCCTACTCCCCTGTCTTTCTTCCGTTTTTTACAATTTTAACCGATTTGCCACTTTTAAGCCGGCCAGGGCTCCAGGTTCCATATGTTATGCTTTCTATAATTCATTGTTTTCTACGCCTTTAAAAAAAAGTAATTTAAAAAATAGTTAAGTGGATAAGAATTATTGAAATTCGTGACATATTGTATTAATTTCAATCAAAATTTTATGCGTATGAAGACATATTTTACTCTTTTAATCCTGCTTTTAGGATACCCTTTAATTTCTCTTTGCCAAACCGGACCTGGTGGTGTAGGTTCAAAAAACGGTGCATCCAATCTTATATTATGGATGGATGCCAATACGGTGGCAGGCACAAATGGTTCTACCATAACAAGCTGGGACGATGCTTCTGGTTATAACCACAACTTTACCGTTGGCAATGGTGCTGTATTAACCAAGCCTGCTCAAAATGGTAATGCTGCATTTACTTTTGATGGCGGATCAAATTATTTTGAAAGAGCTTATACCGCAGCATTGTCGCCGACCGATTTTACAGTTTTTACTACTGCTAATGTTACCGATAATGCTGGTTATAAAGCATTACTTTCAAATAGAGATGATAACGCATCTACAGCCGGGTATATTCTGTATGCTCAACCCACTGATAATTTCTGGACTTTCTGGACAGGAAGTGTAGGTAATTCCTGGGACCAGTTAAGTTCCGGAATATCTACACAAGGTACCTGGGCTTCGCAAATGCTGACTTATGAAACAGCTTCCGGAACAAAGGAAATATCTATTTTACAAGGTGCTGTTTTATCAAATTCCGGCACTACAGTTACACCTAATGCTGCACAGCCCATAAGAATAGGAGCAGGTAATAATGAAGGTGCTCCTGATTTTTATTTTGAAGGCTCAATTGGCGAAGTTATCATTTACAATACCGTACTAAACAACGCTCAAAGAATCATAGTACAAAACTATTTATCGGCTAAATATGATTATGCGCTTACCAGCGATGACCTGTACATTCAGGACAATCCTGCAAATGGTGATTACGATCACGATGTTGCCGGTATTGGCAGAGTTGATGCTGCCAACCTGCACACCGATGCACAGGGAAATGGTATTGTACGTATTTTAAATGCAACCGATTTAGGCGATAATGAATTTTTATTGTGGGGCCATGATAATGGCCAGCAGGAAGCCAGAGACAACAGTGATGTTCCTTTAGGTGTGGAATCAAGATTTATACGTGTTTGGCGGGTAAATGAAGTTAATGCGGGCGGCTCTGCAGTTGATGTGGGAAGTATTGACATGCGTTGGGATTTAAATAACCTGGGCAATGTAACAGCATCTGATTTAAGGTTACTTATTGATACAGATAATGACGGTAGTTTTGCCGACGAAACACCTATTTCGGGTGCAACGGCTTTAGGTGGCGGTATTTATGCTTTTGCCGGTGTAAGCACTTTAGGCAACAATATGCGTTTTACTTTAGCCACTACAAATCTGCTTCAAACACCATTACCTATTAACCTGTCTTCGTTTAGCGCAACCCCGGTTAATAAAAAGCAGGTTCTTGTAAGCTGGAAAACATCAACAGAAACCAATAATGCTTATTTCACTGTTCTGCGTTCCAAAGATAATATCAGTTGGGAAGAAGTGAAAGTTATCCCGGGTGCAGGAAATTCTTCAGTTCCAATCAGTTATTCAATAGTTGATGATTTCCCTTATAGTGGTATTTCGTTTTACCGCTTAAAGCAAACTGATATAAACAGCAACTTTACCTACTCTGCTATAAAATCAGTTAACCTTAAGAAATCAGCTAATTTTAATGTCAGTATTTATCCCAACCCGGCTGTTGAGGAACTGATTATT
>JBATAS010000156.1:0-2500 GCA_049661965.1 Ferruginibacter sp.
GTCCCAGTTCGGATTGGAGTCTGCAACCCGACTCCATGAAGGTGGAATCGCTAGTAATCGCGCATCAGCCATGGCGCGGTGAATACGTTCCCGGACCTTGTACACACCGCCCGTCAAGCCATGGGAGCCGGGGGTGCCTAAAGATGGTGACCTTGCGAGGAGCTATTTAAGGTAAAACCGGTGACTGGGGCTAAGTCGTAACAAGGTAGCCGTACCGGAAGGTGCGGCTGGAATAACTCCTTTTAAGAGCAGTCACTTAGACGTCTTCCCTCCTTTCAATGCTTTTAATGCATATACAAATGTGTATATGTAATTTTTTGATTATTGATTTAGTCTCGTAGCTCAGTTGGTTAGAGCACTACACTGATAATGTAGGGGTCCCCAGTTCAAATCTGGGCGGGACTACATATTATTTTGTGGCATACAACAAGGCTCCGACTTCATTTTACCATATTGGCACTTTTTAATTGCCCAATAAGTTTGTTAGAGTGCTTTTTGAAATGTCTAAAAGTATTAATATATTATCGGGGGATTAGCTCAGCTGGCTAGAGCACCTGCCTTGCACGCAGGGGGTCAACGGTTCGACTCCGTTATCCTCCACAATTAACAACAAATGTGTTGTTATTATTTTTTTAATTCCCAACGAAAATCTA
This sequence comes from Ferruginibacter sp., assembly GCA_049661965.1. GTDB lineage: Bacteria > Bacteroidota > Bacteroidia > Chitinophagales > Chitinophagaceae > Ferruginibacter. The sequence goes on from JBATAS010000156.1 coordinate 654, forward strand.
AAATCTCTGGATTGTAGTTGAGTATGCGTTTAACTAGTTAACGCAATAAATTAGGAAGTTCATTGACATGTAGGAATAGGTAAGAAGAGATGGAAGCGAACAAAGGGCGCATGGGGGATGCCTAGGCTCTCAGAGGCGATGAAGGACGTGGTAAGCTGCGAAAAGCTGTGGGGAGGTGCAAACGACCGTTAATCCACAGATGTCCGAATGGGGAAACCTGATACGTTGAAGACGTATGAATCAGCGATGATTGCGAACGCGGGGAACTGAAACATCTAAGTACCCGTAGGAGGAGAAAACAAAAGTGATTCCGTGAGTAGTGGCGAGCGAAAGCGGATTAGCCCAAACCATAATGAATTTCATTATGGGGTTGTAGGACTGCGAGATGCACTTATGATATATAGTGGAACGATATGGAAAGATCGACCGTAGGAGGTGAAAGTCCTGTACACGACATAGATTATATAGCTAGCAGTATCCTGAGTAGTGCGGGACCGGAGAAATCCTGTATGAATTTGCCGGCACCATCCGGTAAGGCTAAATACTCCTGAGAGACCGATAGTGAACCAGTACTGTGAAGGAAAGGTGAAAAGGACCCCGAGAAGGGGAGTGAAAAGAACCTGAAACCATGCGCTTACAAGCGGTTGGAGTTTTAATTAATTAGAATGACAGCGTGCCTTTTGCATAATGAGCCTACGAGTTACTCCTTACTAGCGAGTTTAATTCCGAAGAAAGGAAGGAGGCGTAGCGAAAGCGAGTCTGAATAGGGCGAGAGCTAGTAGGGGTAGACGCGAAACCAAGTGATCTACCCATGGCCAGGTTGAAGTCCCGATAGTCTCGGGATGGAGGACCGAACCGGTAAACGTTGAAAAGTTTTCGGATGAGCTGTGGGTAGGGGTGAAAGGCTAATCAAACTTGGAGATAGCTCGTACTCCCCGAAATGCATTTAGGTGCAGCGTTGGGCAATCTGTTATGGAGGTAGAGCTACCAATAGGGCTAGGGGGCTTCACCGCCTACCAACCCCTGATGAACTCCGAATGCCATAATGGAGTACCAGCAGTGAGGCGTGGGGTGCTAAGGTCACACGCCGAGAGGGGAACAACCCAGACCAACAACTAAGGGCCCAAAGTCAGTGTTAAGTTGGATAAACGATGTGAGGATGCATAGACAGCTAGGATGTTTGCTTGGAAGCAGCAATTCATTTAAAGAGTGCGTAACAGCTCACTAGTCGAGCGTTCTTGCGCGGAAAATAATCGGGCATCAAACACTGCTCCGAAGTTTTGGATTTGTATCAAGAGATACGAGTGGTAGGGGAGCATTCTAAACTGCGTTGAAGGTGTAGCGTGAGCTACGCTGGAGTGTTTAGAAAAGCAAATGTAGGCATAAGTAACGATAATGAAGGTGAGAAACCTTCACGCCGTAAGACTAAGGTTTCCTTGATCTATGCTAATCAGATCAGGGTTAGTCGGGACCTAAGGTGTAGCCGCGAGGCGAAGCCGATGGCAAATCGGTTAATATTCCGATACCTGTATATACTGCGATGGGGGGACGGAGAAGCGAACCGGCTGCGTACTGACGGAATAGTACGTTGAAGGGAGAAGGTGATGAGAGTAGTAGGCAAATCCGCTACTTGAGCTGAGACCCGATAGTACACTGATCCTGCGAAGGAGAGGTGATAATGCCGCCTAGCATACTTCCGAGAAAAGCCTCTAAGCTTCAGGTATATAGAGCCCGTACCGCAAACCGACACAGGTAGTCGAGGAGAGTATCCTCAGGCGCTCGAGTGATTCGTGGCTAAGGAACTAGGCAAAATAGTCTCGTAACTTCGGGAGAAGAGACCCTTTATG
>JBATAS010000157.1:0-4294 GCA_049661965.1 Ferruginibacter sp.
GTACTACAACTCCTTTTCCTTTTTTTATAGCCAGCGCAAAAATAGAAAGGTCTTGTGCAGTAACTCCTTTACCTGCATCCAGCATCAGCATACAGATGTCTGACTCATCAACAGCTTTAATAGCACGTATCACCGAATAAAATTCCAGGTCTTCATGCACTTTGGTCTTACGCCTGATACCGGCGGTATCAATCAGCATAAATTCTTTGTTGAAGAGATTGTAATGTGTGTGAATAGTATCACGTGTGGTTCCGGCAATATCACTTACAATGGTACGCTCCTGCCCTATCAATGCATTTAATAAAGATGATTTGCCTACATTGGGTTGGCCGATGATGGCAATTTTTGGAAGATCAGTTTCAGTTGCTGCTTCATCAGAATCTTTTTCGCTGATCAATTCAGTAACAGCATCTAAAATTTCGCCGGTGCCGCTGCCGCTGATGGAAGAAACAAAAAATATATTGTCGAAACCAAGGGCATAAAATTCGCTGGCTTCCATAAGCCGTTCGTGGTTATCAACTTTATTCACCACCAGAAAAACAGGTTTGGTACTGCGGCGCAACAGATCAACCATACTATTATCCAGCTCAGTAATACCCGTTGCAGCATCTACCATAAAAACAATGGCATTAGCTTCTTCAATGGCAATTACAACCTGTTTGCGAATTTCTTTTTCGAACACATCGTTACTGCCGGCAACAAAACCACCGGTATCAATTACGTTAAAGGTTTTTCCTGCCCATTCAGCTATACCATACTGCCTGTCACGGGTTACTCCGCTGATATCGTCAACGATAGCTTTCCGCTGCTCCAGCAAACGGTTAAAGAATGTGCTTTTGCCCACATTGGGCCTGCCTGTTATTGCTAGTGTGAAACTCATTTCCGAAATGTTGAATGCTGAATTATGAATGTTGAATTGCAAACACTGCTTCATTCATAATTCAAAATTTATAATTTATAATTTCTAATACCCGTATTCCTTCAACTGAAACTCATTATCCCGCCATTTAGGCCGCACTTTTACAAATAATTCTAAAAATACTTTTCTTCCTAAAAATGCTTCTATATCTTTTCTGGCATCGGTGCCCAGTTTTTTTATCATGCTGCCACCACTGCCAAGTATAATAACCTTTTGTGTTTCACGCTGTACAATGATCTCTGCACTTATTTTTGTGAGTGTTGTTTTTTCTTTAAACTCCTGTACCAATACGGTTGCATGATAAGGGATCTCTTCGCCGTAGAGTAAAAATATTTTTTCCCTGATCATTTCGCCAACAAAAAATTTGGTAGGCATATCGCTCAGGTCATCGCCTTCGTAAAAAGGTTGTCCCTCAGGCAAATATTTGAGAATACTTTTCAGTAATTCATCAATACCTGTTTTTTTCAGGGCTGATAAGGAAACCACTTCTTTGCAATAAGGTTGTGCTTCAAAAAAAGCAGCCGTGGTTTTTAATTGTTCACCATTAACGGTATCAGCTTTGTTTAAAATTACTATTGCCGGAGCTTTAAGTTTTAAGGCCGCAAATATTGCATGACTCTCTTCTGTATTTTCTCTTACATCGGTAATCAATAAAGCCACATCAGCATCTTCCAAACTACCTTTTACGGCCTGCATCATTTTTTCATGCAGTTTGTATTTCGGTTCGATGATACCGGGTGTATCACTGAAAATAATCTGGTAATCTTTTTCTGTAAGTATTGCTTTAATGCGATGCCTGGTTGTTTGTACTTTGTGCGATACGATGGCCATCTTTTCTCCCATCAACGCATTGAGCAATGTGCTTTTACCTGCATTGGGTTTACCGAATATGTTTACAAAACCTGATTTCATTATTTGTGATCATTTAAATAAACTGATTATCACAAACATGCTTGAGAATGGAGGAGATAATCAAATTCATCAGCTAAAATTTAAACTGAGAATAAAAATTTATTAAAATCAGAAAAGGCTCAATCGAGCCTTTTGATTTTTTAGTTGCGAAGACTGGGATCGAACCAGTGACCTTCGGGTTATGAGCCCGACGAGCTACCGCTGCTCTACTTCGCGGTGCAAAACTAAGGTTTTGGGGCTTAGCAGCCAAATAATAAGCTATGATTTAGTAGATTTGAAGATGATTAAAAAACTTATATCAGCCTTAACCCTAGCACTGTTGCTGATTACAGCAGTCGGCTGCAAAAGCAAAATAAAGCAGCAGGATGATGAAATTTACAGCCGTCACCTGCAGCGGCATGTGAAATTAACCATCATCAGTACGCCCATGCCGGATGATAAAACAGATTTGAATTTATTGATACTGAATGACGGACAGGAAATGGGACAGTTCGGGGTAAAAGTAATAGTAGATAGTTTATATAAAAAGGGCCTGATAAAACCATTGCTGGTTGTTGGGGTTCATGCAGGAGACAGAATGAAGGAATACGGCGTGGCCAATTATCCCGACTATTTGAAACGTGGGGATAAAGCAGATCACTATGACGATTTTATAAACAATGAACTGTATCCCTTCGCCAAGAAAAATGCCTCGGTACGTAAATTTAAATCTGTTGCCATTGCAGGTTGTTCGCAGGGCGGCCTATCGGCTTTTGATATTGCCTGGAACCGTGCTGATAAGATTGATAAGGTTGGCGTTTTTTCCGGTTCGTTCTGGTGGAGGGATAAGGACGATAAAGCGGCTGATTATTCGGATGATAAAAACAGGGTGATGTTTACCAAATTAAAAGCTTCCCGAAAAAAACCAGGTTTAAAATACTGGTTTTACGCAGGTGATAAAGAAGAAGATGCTGACAGAGATAAGGATGGAATAATTGACGTTGTTGATGACACCAAAGACCTGATTGAGTTAATAAAAAATAAAAATGTTTCCCTTCCTGATGATATAAGATTTACTGAAGATGCAAATGGTAAACATGATTATGGTTCATGGAGTAAACAACTTCCCGGATTCCTGATCTGGGCATTTGGGAAGTAAAAAAAGTGGCTGATTTTGTTATACCAGCCACTTAAAATTATATTGTTACCGTTAATTTTTTCTTTCAACAGAACTGGAACCGCTGTTTTGCTTTTCTTTAATTAAAGCATCGCCTTTATATAAAAAATCACTGGCGCCTGTAGCTTTTACACTAATTTCTTTGTTCACCGTAATATTTACATCCGATGCTCCGGAAGAATTGGCCTTGCAGTAATCAGATACCAGGTCATATCCTCTGAAATCACTGGCACCGCTGTTTTCAATATCTACTGTTTGGGCACTTCCGGATATCCATACATCAGAAGCGCCGCTGATATCAACCTTTAATGTAGTCAGTTTTACGTCTCCTTTAAAATCGCATGCGCCTGATAATTTCATCAACAGTGCATCGCCTGTTAATGTTCCCACCACCACAATATCACAGGCCCCCAAAGCATTTATCTTTGTTAATTCTTTAAACGAAACATAAGCTCTTAATTTCCTGTTTTTTTTCCTGAATAGTTTTTCGCCTTCGTAATATATCTTCAGCGTACCATTTTCAATAATTGTCTTAATCCCGGCTTTTATCTTTTCATCGGCCGCACTAACCGCAACAGCAATATTATCCGATTGAGAAAGAACCAGGTCAATACCATCCGAAATTTTTATAGCAGTAAAACTTCCTGTCAATTCCCTTGCTGAAGCATTGGGATCTACAACAATATCATTTTGTGCCTTGGATACAAGCGCAAAAAATACAGCAATCAGTATTAAAAAATTCTTTTTCACTTTTTATAATTTGTATTTAAAAATTAAGCTTTTTTAACGGCTCCTCCTCCACTGGTTTTTAAATCCCTGATGAGTGCAGTTCCTTTATAGCGGATATCAGCTCCGCCACTTGCTTTGGCACTCAGTTCTTTATTAATAGTTACATGTATATCGGCGCCGCTGCTTGCCGAAGCATTGCAATAATCTACCTTAAAATCATAACCTTTAAAATTGGCGCCGCTGCTGGCATCTACAATTAATTTATCAGCCTTGCCCGTAATTTTTATTGCAGCGCCGCTGCTTACATCGGCAGTAAGTTCTGTTGCATTTACCGCTCCTGCAAACCCTGCACCACTACTTACATTTAAAACAAATTTACCTGTGTTGATGGTTCCGTTAACATTAACCTGCGAGCCTGCAGCAGCATCTAATTTTTCAAGCGTTTTAAAAGATACATAAGCTTTTAATCTCCTGTTATTCGATTTCCAGGTGATGCCTTTATTATCGAAATAAACTTTTAATGTGCCATTTACAACTTCGGTTTTTATCCGGTCGATATGTTTTTTATCTGATGCACT
>JBATAS010000158.1:0-1635 GCA_049661965.1 Ferruginibacter sp.
GATAATATTGCCGACCGTTTTATTCGGTATGTAAAAATTGATACACAGAGTGACCCTACAAGCACTGCTCATCCTACAACAGAAAAACAAAAAGACCTAAGTAAACTTTTGCTGAAGGAATTATACGGTATGGGTATTACTGATGCAAGTACCGATGAGTTTGGTTATGTGTATGCAACCATTCCATCTAACAGCGATAAAAAAAACATACCGGTAATTTGTTTTTGTGCACATGTGGATACAGCGCCCGATTGCAGTGGCACTAACGTAAAACCCATACTGCATCGTTATTACGATGGCAACGATATTGTATTACCTGATGATACGACTCAGGTGTTGCGGATGAGCGATTCGCCTTATTTAAAAAATCATATCAACAGCGGTATCATAACAACCAGCGGTACAACATTACTTGGTGCCGATGACAAAAGCGGTGTGGCCGCTATTATGGAAGCGGCTTTATTCTTTATACAAAACCCTGCCATAAAACACGGCGACATAAAAATTTTATTTACACCCGATGAAGAAGTAGGGCAGGGTACAGCCAAAGTAGATATGAAAAAACTGGGTGCCACTTATGGTTATACTTTAGATGGTGGCGAAGCCGGAAGCCTGGAAGATGAAACTTTCAGTGCCGACGGAGCTGTGATAACGATACATGGTGTTATCGTTCATCCGGGTTATGCAAAAGATAAACTGGTAAATGCTTTAAAAGTTGCCGGAGCGGTTTTAGATGCTTTACCAAAAAATGAATTTAGTCCCGAAACCACCGAGGGCCGTGAAGGATTTGTACATCCCACATCAGTAAACGGTATTGCCGAAAAAGCAACCATACAGTTTATTGTAAGAGATTTTACATTAACGGGTTTACAAAAACATCATGATCGCCTTAAAAAAATTGCTGAAGAAACCGTTGCCAAATTCCCCGGTGCAACTATGGAATACATGGCGCAGGAGCAATACCGCAACATGAAAGAAGTACTGGATGGTTGCCCGCAGGTGGCTGCTTACGCCGAAGAAGCTATACAGCGTGCCGGACTAACTGTAAAAAAAGAAAGCATCCGTGGTGGCACCGATGGCAGCCGCTTTAGTTATATAGGAATGCCCTGCCCGAATATTTTTACGGGCATGCAGAATATACACAGCAAATTAGAATGGATTGGTACAAAAGATATGGCTAAGGCTGCAGAAACGATTGTACATGTGGCTATGATTTGGGAAGAGCGGAGTTAATATTGCAGGAACATATGATGGTTGGGATTTGAATGCGTTTCAGAAATTTTAAAATCGTAGCTGCCGATGATTGTAAAACCTTGTTTAGTATAAAAACTAACAGCCCTTGGATTTTCTTTCCATACATGGAGCCACATACCAGCCTGCTTATTATTTTTAGATAATTTCATATTGAAATGGAAAAGCTCAGCCCCCAATTTTAATGCATAAAATTCTTTCAGCAGATAAATTCTTTCCAGCTTAGTAACATGTTGAGACGGGATTGCAGGATGCGGACAATCAAGGATAATCTTTGAGTAGCCTGCTGCTTGTTCTTTATGATAAATGATGTGATAAATATTTTCCGGATTGCTTAATTCATGTTGAAAATAGCTGTGGTTGTAGTTTGCTGCAACATAAGCA
>JBATAS010000159.1:0-4031 GCA_049661965.1 Ferruginibacter sp.
ACCTTAGCCAACAAGAAGCAATCATCAACGAATTAAATAAAGCCAGCTACTATATTGAGCGTAATGCCAACGCAAAAATGCTCTTTCACGCCCTTTCCATCAGGTTATACCACATTATTAACAACAAATCGTTAATTTTGGTTAATTAACGGGGAACAGAGCAGAGGAACAGAAATTACTGATTTGAGTTGATGTTTGTGTATTATATATTTTGATACCGGCTTTTTCAACAATATTCATCATCGTTGCGTCGCAATCCTTTCATCGGCATACCAATGTGGAGCATTTCCTGTCGATTAAAGAAATATAGCACAAGAGTGCGACGCCAATGAAGCCCAATAGTAATTCTGCCGCCCGGCTCATAAAAATTTTCCTCCTTTATTTTTAATTATAATTACTCAGAATATGGGATGTGGAAGTTGCGGTACAAGTAAAGATGGGGCACCTGGCGGTTGCCAGAGTCATGGCAATTGCTCAAGCGGCGGTTGCAACCGTATGAATGTACATGACTGGCTGGCCAATCTGCCCTTCAGCGACCCCGAAAGCAGTTGCCGCGTTATTGAAGTGAGTTTTAATAACGGCAGCCGAAAAGATTTTTTCCGTAACCATACTTTGCATCATTACGAAAAAGGCGACATGATTGCCGTAGAAGGTGTGAGCGGTTTTGATGTGGGTATGGTAAACATGACTGGTGAATTGGTTCGTCTGCAACTGAAAAAACACCGGATTGACGAAAAAAGTCCGGACATAAAAAAAGTATTGCGCCGTGCAACCGATGTAGATATTTCGAAAATGCTGGAATCGAAAGCACGTGAAGCACATGTGCTTATTCGCAGCCGTGCCATGGCACGCCAGTTAAAACTGGAACTTAAAATGGCCGAAGTGGAAGTGCAGGCCGACAGCCGCAAAGCAACCTTCTTTTACATTGCCGATGACCGTGTTGATTTTAGAGAACTCATAAAATTATACGCTTCAGAATTTAAAGTAAAGGTGGAAATGCGCCAGATAGGTGCAAGGCAGGAAGCCGGAAAAGTAGGCGGAATAGGCAGTTGCGGCCGTGAGCTTTGTTGCAGCAGCTGGCTTACTGATTTTAAAAGTGTAAATACCAACACCGCACGTTACCAGAATTTAAGCATCAATCAAACTAAATTAAGCGGACAATGCGGCCGTTTAAAATGCTGTTTAAATTACGAGTTGGATACTTACATGGATGCCTTGCAGTTTTTCCCCAACGATGCCGATATGATTGAGATGGAAAAAAGCCGTGCCTTTTTGGTGAAGAAAGATATTTTCCGCAACCTGATGTGGTACACCATGCCCGACAGCAACAAGCAATATCCGCTGACCATTGAGCGTGTTAAAAAAATAAAAGAATTAAACAAGCAGGGCATTCGTCCGGCAGATCTGGAACCTGTGGAAGTAGTCAGCAGCAAACCAAAAGAAATTGAACCAACCTACGCCGATGTGGTTGGGCAGATAAGTTTAAAGAGCCTGGAAAAAACCAGTCGCAAAAGAAGAGACCAGGAAAGAGGTGGCAACCAACCTAAAAGGAGCAGGGGTCGTGGCCAAGGGCAACAACAGGGCGGAGGAAATCAAAACCGTCAGCAAGGTGGTGGCGGTAACCCACAAAACCGTTCGCAAAACCAGGGTGGTGGTGGAAATCAGCAACAGGGCGGAGGAAACAGGCAGAATCGTGGTGGTGGTAATCAGGGTGGAGGAAATAATCAGAACCGGAATAAAAGGAATAACAATCCTAACCGCCAGCAGAATCGAAATCAAAACCCAAATAATAACAGCGGGGACAAAAAATAACAAACTAATAAATAAAACGTCGGGAATTCCATCCGGCGTTTTTTATTTTTGCAGCATAATATAATTCATGTCAATAACAGTAAATAAGCTAACCAAAACATACGGCGCACAAAAAGCGGTTGATGATATTTCTTTTAATATTGATAAAGGAGAAATTGTTGGTTTTCTGGGGCCAAATGGCGCAGGTAAGTCAACTACTATGAAGATCATCACCGGCTACATTCCCTCAACAGCAGGCACAGCAACAGTTTGCGGTATTACGGTTGACGAAAACAGCAACGAAACAAAAAAGAAAATTGGTTATTTACCCGAAGCCAATCCCCTGTATTATGATATGTATGTACGGGAGTATATTGATTTTATTACCAATGTACATGCGGTAAAAAATAAAAAAGAAAAGATTGAAGAAGTTATTAAAACTGTTGGCTTAACTGTTGAAGCCAATAAAAAAATTGGTCAGTTGAGCAAGGGTTATAAACAACGTGTTGGTTTGGCCGCTGCCTTAATACATGACCCTGAGGTTTTAATTCTGGATGAACCAACCAGCGGACTTGACCCCAACCAGATTGTTGAAATAAGGGATGTGATAAAAAGACTGGGAGAAAATAAAACAGTGCTATTCTCTTCACATATTTTACAGGAAGTGCAGGCCATTTGCGACCGTGTCATCATCATCAACAAAGGAAAAATTGTAGCTGATGACAGTTTAACCAATCTGCAAAAAGGAAAATCAGATGAGCATATTGTATTGGTTTCATTCAAAGAAGATGTTTCAATTGAACTTTTACAAAGTCTGAAAGAAGTATCTGAAATAGAACAACTACAAGCCAAAAACTACAAACTCAAAACTCAAAACCCTGAATCTGTAAGAAAACAATTACTCGAATTGAGTTTGAAAAATAACCTCAACATTGTTTCTTTGCAAAGTGAGAGTAACAGCCTGGAAGAAATTTTTAAATCATTAACCAATTAATAAAACAACCAATCATCATGAGCTACATCGCCTCCATTCATGCCCGCCAGATTTTAGACAGTCGTGGTAACCCAACCGTAGAAGTTGACATTTTAACCGAGAACGAATGTTTGGGCCGTGCTGCCGTACCAAGTGGCGCCAGCACCGGCATTCATGAAGCAGTTGAATTACGTGATGGCAATAAAAAACTTTACGGAGGTAAAGGTGTTTTGAAGGCAGTAAAAAATATCAATACTGTTTTAGCTGATAATTTACTGGGCTGGGATGTAGCCGATCAAACGGGCATTGATGCGATGATGATTGCTTTGGATGCTACACCTAATAAAGCAAAGCTTGGCGCCAATGCCATCCTTGCTATAAGCATGGCTGTTGCAAAAGCTGCTGCATTGGAAGCCAATCTTCCTTTATACAGATACATTGGCGGCACCAATGCAAAGATTCTTCCAATACCCATGATGAATATTTTAAACGGCGGTGCTCATGCCGATAATAAAATAGATTTCCAGGAATTTATGGTAATGCCAGTTGGCGCATCAACGTTCAGTGAAGGTTTGCAGTGGGGTGTTGAAATTTTTCATTCATTAAAATCAGTATTAAAGAAAAAGGGTTACAGTACAAATGTTGGCGATGAAGGTGGTTTTGCACCGAACATACAAAGTAATGAAGAAGCTATTGAAACCGTGTTAACGGCTATTCAGGCGGCGGGTTATAAAACCGGCACTCAAATAAAAATAGCTATGGATGCTGCCAACAGTGAACTATGGAATGCAAAAGAGAAAAAATACATTTTCCATAAAAGCGATAATAAAAAAATGACCAGCGAACAACTGGTTAAGTATTGGGCGAGCTGGGTTAAGCAATATCCAATTTGCTCTATTGAAGATGGCATGGCCGAAGATGATTGGAAAGGATGGAAAATGCTGACCGAAGAAGTTGGAAGCAAATGCCAGTTGGTTGGTGATGACCTTTTTGTAACCAATGTTAACCGTTTGGAAAGAGGTATTAATGAAAATATCGGCAATGCGCTGTTGGTTAAAGTAAACCAGATTGGTACCATTACCGAAACAATGAATGCAGTTAGCATGGCACAAAACAATGGTTTTAATACAATCATGAGCCACCGCAGTGGCGAAACAGAGGATACAACTATTGCTGACCTTGCTGTTGCCCTTAACTGCGGTCAAATAAAAACTGGTTCAGCATCACGTACCGACCGTATGGCTAAATATAATCAACTAATCAGGAT
>JBATAS010000160.1:0-62582 GCA_049661965.1 Ferruginibacter sp.
CTTCAACTTTTAATAATTTTTATATGAGCAACTTAGTAAAAGAATTCAACGACTACCGCACAAAAATGAACGAGGTTATTTTAAGCAAGGATAATCTTGTAATAAAAAGACTGTGGAATTTAGATACCAATACCTATGCCGAAGGTGCACTGGATATAAAGACCAAGGAAATGCTGGGCCTTGTTGCCAGTATGGTTTTGCGTTGCGATGATTGTATTAAATATCATTTAGGAAAATCGCATGAAGTTGGAATAACCACTGAGCAGGTATACGAAGTTTTTGCCGTAGCAAATATTGTTGGTGGTACCATTGTGGTGCCGCATACAAGAAGGGCAGCAGAGTATTGGGAGGAGCTGACAACAGGCGATATATAAAAAACAACGGGCGTAACTCACTATTATAAAAAAATCTCCTGTTCTTAATTAAAAAAGAACAGGAGATTTTTATTGTTATCTGTTAACCAAAAACTGTGTTATTGTTTTATTAGTTTAATGGTTTTCTTTTGTGTTTGGGTTTTAATAGTTAAAAAATAAATACCGGGATGGAATGCATCAAGACCGGTAAGCATAACAGTATTAACAGCCTGCTGCAGGATATTCTTTTGCTGCCATACAATCTGCCCTGTAATGTTGCTGAGGCTTATCCGGGCCTGCTCCTGCAATGTGCTGTTTATACTCACCCGTATTTCGCCGGCAAATGGATTTGGGCCGGCCTCTACATAAAAACCATTTTTATAAGGATTTACTTTAACCTGGCTGCTGTACTTAAAAGCACCTGATGTAAGAATCATTTTTATCCGGTAAAAATAAACAGGAGGGTTAGAACCATTTACTGCATCGTTATAAGTATAAACCCAATTTGAAGTATTGGTTCCCTGCGCCGGTACAATAGCTATCCCGTTATATTGAATTCCATCTGTGCTTCTTTCCAGTTCAAAAACAGTTCCGGGTTCATTAACAGAACTGTTCCATTGCAACTCGTTGTAAGCCCCTTTGTTGCTGCCGCTTAAATTAATGCTGTAAGCAGGTAACGGATAATTACCGAACGAATTGGTATGAACATAAAAGCCGCTGAATCCATCAACCGGTATGGTAATCTCCCAACGGTTAAGAACAGCGTTCCATACAATATCTGTGTCAACCGGATCAATTAAAACAGCTGCTCCGGAATAATTACCAGGCTCGGTACCGGTACCATGGTATTGGGTAATACGCAGGTTGGCAATACCGGCAGCATCTGCAGGGCCGGTTGGTAAATCAGGGAAGCCGCCGCTTACAAGCGTATAGTTATCAAACTCTGTTTGCGTAAAATATAAAGTAACAATTGCTGTTGCATTGGCTGCATTGGTTACCGGTTCAATATCATAGTGCCGTTGCAGATAAGGACTGGCATTAAATAACTGAACAGTGGCGTCAATCGTTACTTTACAGGCTATACTGCCTGTTACAGGTGTGGCTCCGGCCGGCAGTATATCTGCAATTAAGCCGCAGTTTTCTTCAATAAAAGAAGTGCCGGTAACATCAACTACATCAGATGCGGTAACCGTTGGGCCACCTGCTGTGCCCGCCAAAGTATTTATTACAAATGGAGTACAGGTTCCGGTTACTGTGCCTTCCAGCCAGTTAGAAGCATTATTAAATAAAGTAAAATTAGTAAGCGTGCCATCATTGCCATAAATACTTCCATCTGTAAGTGTGGTAAGGCCGGCATTATCGGCATAAGCAATACCATGATCGAAAGTATAAAACGCAACAAGCCCCTGCTGTCCTGCCGGGTTCAGGCTGCAGTTCATATTGTTTTGAATTTCGCCAACACATAAAGGGCGATTCCAAATTCTCAGCTCATCCATAATACCCAAAAATGGCTCACTGAATGCCGGAGAATTACCAAGGTATAAATTCCCCGCACTTACTGCAGTGTTGGTTACTGTTGAGGAAGGGTCGGCGACGCCATTTATATAAAGCATTGCATTGGTGCCATCCCATTTTGCGGCTACATGCGTCCAGCTGTTAATGGGTATAGTTGAAGTGCCTGTTACAACCGTACGGGCATTATTGGCCACGCCTAGGTGCCAGATCTGCGCCACAAGGTTTCCGTTTACAATACCGAAATTATAGTCGCCGGTTTTATGAACAATTGCACGTGTTGCCGATACGATAGCCGGATTTATCCAGGCCTCAATTGTAAACCCATCCCTGCCAAGATTATTAATACTTGCATTGTTTCCGCAATTCACCAGGTCATTTCCACCAGCAAAATGTAAACTGGTGCCGGGGTTGGTATTGATGTTAGTAAAGTCCAGGTAAGAATATGCGCCGTAAATAATTTCTTTACGTCCCTGACTAGCATACTGCGTTGCTACATTCATACCTACAATAATTTGAGGAGTTGCTCCGGGTCCAAGGTCCCAGGTTTGAGAAGCAGACGAGGTATAGTTAATAGTTACATTAGTGCTGTTAATATCTTCAACGGTTATAACCGGTTGTGCCGCCAGGTTAAAAGAAGAATTATTTATTAATAAAACCGAACCGCCTGAAAGGTATATATAGATTGCAGTTCCAGACCGGCCCGAACCACCAGTTCCACCGTTACCGCCAAGTCCGCCATCTCCACCATCCCCCCCTTCGCCAACTTCAGACAGAAATAAAGTTCCGCCCTGTCCACCCTGTCCTCTAAGCCCGCCGCTTCCGCCTGCACCGCCGATTCCACCTGCGCCAGCCGTGCCGGCAATAATTCTCGACTGATCTACTATACCATTAAAGCCATTTGTTCTTAAATAAATACCAAAACTACTTCCACCACCACGGCCACCTGTGCCGCCGGCACCACCCTGACCACCGCCACCGGCACCGCCACCACCATTTCCTGTACCATCATTGCAAAAAGTACAGTGTTCCCCGCCGCCGCCGCCGCCGCCGACGCCGCCTTTTCCTCCTGCTCCGTCAGAACCTGTTGATCCAAGGCCCCCAGGAGTCCAAAATCCTGCCACATGTGATCCATTTGACCCCTGTGAGCCAGTAGATCCCCAAGAACCCGATGCACCGTTAACTCCATTAGTACCATCTTGACCAGGACTACCATGAACCCCTCCAACTCCTCCACCAGTTTGAGCTGTTCCTCCATTTACAGCACCGCCGGTACCACCGTTACCACCCTTAGGGTCAGTATCTTCTCTACCGCCGGCACCACCACCACCGCCGCCGCCGCCAGCTCTTGCATTCGTCGAGGTAGCTCCATTGCTGCCAACTCCTCCATTGTTTCCACCAGGGCCTCCATTGCCAAATCCGGCACCACCACCTCTGCCTCCAGCTCCTCCAGAAGCATTTATAGATGAATTATTGGCACCGCCGCTTCCATTGGCACCATTGCTTCCATTAGCACCAGCCGCACCAACCGTTCCGACCTGCCCGGCTGCAGCATTACCAGGTAAAACCTGGGTTCTTATAATTTTATAGTCGAAGCAACTGGTGAGGTGAATACCATAGGTTGACTGGCCATCCTGATTAGCATTTGCGGTGGTAATTGTAATATCCTGTAATCTAAAATTTGAAACAGCATTACCATAAACAGCCACCAGCCGCTGCTGATTGGCAGCCCCCTCGGGGTTGGCAGTTGTACGGTTTATAATGGTAGCTCCGGGCAAACTGGTTTTAACCCAGGCTAATGCCTGCTGAAACCCTCCTTCGAATGTAACATCACTAACAAGGGAAATGGGGTTATTGATATTGTAAGTACCAGTTGCTATTTTAATAACTGTACCGGGCGTAGCAGCAGCTATTGCCGCTAGCAGACTCATGGGATCACTTTTGGAACCCATACCAAAGGTGGTGCCCGTTGTAGTAACGTACAGACTGTTTTGCGAAAAAGCAGATAAGTATAAAAAGAAAGAAAACAAAAGCGAAAGAACATGTTTCATAAATAAAAATTTGCAACCCTTCAACAATACTTTGTATTGGTAAGGTTTATAAAAAAACAGGCGTTCATCAAACATAATTTAAAAAAACTGCTAAAATATCGCCCAAATGGGTGATACGTTTTTCGGGTAATCAATTATATATGTACAGTATTGGGGTAACATGAAAGGTTTTACAACACATTTTTTTGATTTAAAACCGTTAACTTTATTCTTATAATTTTATTGAAATGAGTGAACCCACAACAACCCTTCCGCCCCTTACCGCCAAAGATTTTGTAACCGACCAGGAAGTACGCTGGTGCCCCGGATGCGGCGATTATTCCATCCTGGCACAGGTACAGAAAGTAATGCCAACACTTGGTATTCCCAAAGAAAATATTGTGATTGTTAGCGGGATTGGCTGCAGCAGCCGCTTTCCGTATTATATGAATACCTATGGTATGCACAGTATTCATGGCCGTGCAACTGCAGTTGCCAGTGGTTTAAAAGCTGCCCGGCCCGAGCTGAGCGTTTGGATAGTAACCGGCGACGGCGACGGGTTGAGTATTGGCGGCAATCATACCATTCATTTATTGCGAAGGAATTTTGATGTGAATGTATTGTTGTTCAATAACCAGATATACGGTTTAACAAAGGGGCAGTATTCTCCCACATCCGAAGAAAATAAAATAACTAAATCAACGCCATTCGGCAGTATCGATCATCCGTTTAATCCGCTGGCTTTGGCCATGGGTGCCGATGCCAGTTTTATTGCACGTACTATGGACAGGGATCCCAAACACCTGCAAGAGATGTTGATTCGTAGTCAGGCACATAAAGGAGCCTCTTTCTTAGAGATATACCAGAACTGTAACATATTTAATGACGGCGCTTTTGAAGTATTTACTGATAAGAAGACAAAACCCGATGAAGTATTGTTTATGGAGCAAGGCAAACCCTTGATCTTTGGCGCTACACAAAACAAGGGTATTAAACTGGTTGGTTTCAGTCCGGTAATTGTTGACCTTGAGGAAGGTGCAAGTACCGATGATCTTTGGGTACATGATGAAAGAGATTTTTACAAAGCGCAGATATTGATACGCATGTTTGATGATCCGAAATTAGCCGGGCATTTACCAAGGCCTTTTGGTGTGTTTTACGAAACTGAAAGAGCCTGTTACGAAGACGGCATGGCCATGCAGATAGAAGACGTTATTGCCAAAAAAGGCAAAGGCGATTTAGATAAATTATTGAAAGGGAATGAGACCTGGGTGATAAGTTAAAAAATGTTTTTAATGATTTTGCTTCAAGCAGAAATGGCTGCTGGTCAAAGTATACTCGATTTCATTAAGCCGATATTACTCGCCATAATTATTTTAATAGTATTGATTGTTATCCTAAAAACTATCGGGAAATTACTCAATAAGAGGAGAGACAAATCAGTACATAACAATTAACGTTCATCTTCCTTTAGAGTAATTTTTTAGTTATCAGATACTCCGCAATCTGCACAGCATTTGTTGCAGCGCCTTTTCTTAAGTTATCACTTACTATCCAGCAATTTAAAGTATTCGGCTGTGTTTCGTCTCTTCTTATTCTTCCTACAAAAGTATCATCCTTATCAAAAGCCGTTAAAGGCATGGGATAAATAAAATTAGCAACGTCGTCTTTTAATACAACACCTGGTGATTTACTCAAAATATCTTTTACTTCCACCAGGTCAAAATCATTTTCAAATTCAATGTTCACACTTTCGCTGTGCCCCCCCATGGTGGGTATGCGTACGCAGGTAGCGGTAACTTTTATATTATCATCACCAATAATTTTATTGGTTTCCAAAACCATTTTCATTTCTTCTTTGGTGTAACCGTTTTCTAAAAAAACATCAATATGCGGTATGGCATTTAAGTCGATAGGATACTTGTAAGCCATTTCACCTTCTATTCCTTTACGCTCGTTCATCAATTGCGTTACCGCTTTTATTCCTGTGCCGGTAACACTTTGGTAAGTACTAACAACCACTCTCTTGATTTTATATTTTTCATGCAATGGTTTTAACACAACAACCATTTGTATGGTAGAGCAGTTGGGGTTGGCAATGATCTTATCTTCCTTTGTCAGCACATCAGCATTCACTTCGGGTACCACTAATTTTTTTGTGGGGTCCATGCGCCAGGCACTGGAATTATCAATTACAGTTATTCCGGCTGCTGCAAATTGAGGAGCCAGTTCCAGCGATGTGCTTCCGCCTGCCGAAAAGATCGCCACATCGGGTTTTGCTGCAATAGCATCGGCAGCACTTACAATTTTAAACCGTTTATTTTTAAAAGTAATTTCTTTACCAATACTTCTTTCCGAAGCAACAGGGATCAATTCATCTACCGGAAAATTTCTTTCTTCCAGCACCTGTAACATTTTAGTACCTACCAATCCGGTAGCGCCAACAACAGCAACTTTCATTTTTATACTTTTAAAATGGTTATAAAAAAGGCCCTCCAGTTTTAATGGAAGGCCAGTATCTTGATACACACATCATTACTATTGCCCTTCCTGCAGCAGGCTGGTCTTTTTAGCAAGGCTTGTATGTTTTAATTTTATCATTGAGCAACGAAAATAATAACAAAACCCAATTCAGCCAAAAGCAAGATGATCTTCCTTACAAAATGAACGGAAAAGCTCGGTAAAACAGCGCAAAGGAGTTATCTTTAGAAGATAACAGGTTATCATGAAAGCTAAGATCTTTTTTATTATTAGCTCATGCTTTTTGTTCTGCATGACGGGCTACTGTCAGTTTACGGAAAATTTCAACGACGGCGATTTTACCACTAACCCCGCCTGGGTTGGTAATACATCCGACTGGACCGTAAACCCCTCTTTGCAATTACAAAGTAATAATACCGTTGCCAGCAGTACGTTTTATTTAAGCACAGCCAGCACCATGGCAACTACTGCCCAGTGGGAGTTTTATTGCCAGATAACTTTCAATCCATCTGGTGCTAATTATATAGATGTTTACTTAACGGCATCAGCCAGCGATATCAGCTTAGCGGCTACAACCGGCTATTTTGTACGCATTGGTAATACCGATGATGAAATAAGTTTGTACCGGAAAGATGCAGGTGGCACAGTAGTAAAAATTATTGATGGTGTTAACGGCATTTTAAACAGCAGCAATAATGTAATGAAGATAAAAGTTTTTAGAAATGCCGCCAATCAATGGAATTTATCAAGAGACCTGAGCGGTACCGGCAACAGTTATTTTAATGAAGGTGTGGTTACTGATGCTACATACCTGACCTCATCTTTTTTCGGCATAAAAATTACACAAAGTACGGCCAGTTTTTTTCAGCGGCATTTTTTTGATGATCTTGAAGTGAAGACATATGTACCTGATGTTACACCTCCAGCGATAGTTTCTGCAACAGCTATATCTTCATCAGCAGTTGATGTTTTATTTAACGAACCTGTTGAACTGGCCAGCAGTCAGGCAGCAGCAAATTATATAGTCAATAACGGCAGCGGGCCTGCATCTGCCGTAAGAGATGCAGTAAATACGGCTTTGGTACATCTTGTGTTTGCCGGCAGTTTTGCCAATGGTACCAATTATCTGTTAACCGTAA
This sequence comes from Ferruginibacter sp., assembly GCA_049661965.1. Taxonomy (GTDB): domain Bacteria; phylum Bacteroidota; class Bacteroidia; order Chitinophagales; family Chitinophagaceae; genus Ferruginibacter. Next base: position 7,516 of record JBATAS010000160.1, read on the forward strand.
ACGGCGTTACTGATCTTTCGGGTAATACTATAAATAACGGTACTGCTAATTTTAGTTTTTATACGCCGCAACAATATGATATTGTTATAGATGAGATTATGGCCGACCCAACGCCACAGGTAGCACTGCCCAATAACGAATGGATAGAGTTGAAAAACACGTCTTCTTTTCCGATAAACTTACTGGGCTGGAGAATTGCTGATATAACCGGGCAGAGCGGCGCCATGCCCGGCTTTGTTTTACAACCCGATAGTTTTGTAATTGTATGTACCAGCAGTGCTGTTGTAGCCATGCAGGCTTTTGGTACAGTTATTACCGTTACCGGTTTTCCATCGCTTGATAATGGCGGCGATCAGATTTCTTTATTAAATGCAACAGGCAATGCCATGCACAGTGTTAATTATAAAGACAGCTGGTATCAGAATGAATTAAAAAAAGATGGTGGCTGGACACTGGAGATGAAGGACACAAAAAACCCTTGCAATGGTTTCAGTAACTGGACAGCCAGCGTTGATACAAAAGGAGGAACGCCCGGTAAAAAAAATTCGGTTGACGGGGTTAATATTGATAACACCGCACCACGTTTAGTAAGAGCTTATGCAACCGATAGTGTAAATGTTGTTTTAGTTTTTGATGAGCCTTTGAATATAACAGGAGCATCGGTATTGGCTAATTATACTGTAAGTGATGGCATAGGTCAGCCACAAACGGCTACGGCGCTGGCTCCGGTGTTCGACAGGGTTGCATTAAAATTGAATATTGCATTGCTGCGTAACAAAGTTTACACAATAACTGTATCAGGTATTACAGATTGTGTTGGTAATGGCATTGGCCCGGGTAATTCTGCCAAACTCGGATTGGCATCTGCAACAGATAGTTTTGATGTGGTGATCAATGAAATATTATTTAATCCGATACCAACAGGTGTTGATTATGTGGAGCTGTACAACCGCACAACAAAAGTTATCGATCTTAAAAATATTTATATCGCCAACCGAAACTCGGCAGGAACCATAAGCAGTATTACGCAATTAAGTACCGAAAATTATTTGTTCTTTCCTGAGGAGTTTATCGTGGTTACATCTGATGCATCTGTAGTAAAAAGAGATTTTATTACATTGAATATGGATGCATTTGCCGAAGTGGGTAGCACCCCATCTTTTAATGATGACAAAGGCGATGTAATTATATTGAATGAACAGGGTAAGATTGTGGACGAACTTGTTTACAGCGATAAATGGCACTTTAAACTGATTGATAACAAAGAAGGCGTGGCATTGGAACGTATTGATTACAATGCACCCACACAAAAGCAGGATAACTGGCACTCAGCGGCTACCAGTGTTGGTTATGGAACACCAACGTATAAAAATTCGCAGTACAGAATGGATCTGCAGGTGCAGGGAGATATAACAGTATCGCCTGAAATAGTTTCGCCTGATAATGACGGCATAGACGACTTTGCAACTATTGATTATAATTTCCCTTCGCCAGGTTATGTTGCCAATATAACCATCTTTGATGCGAATGGCAGGATAGTCCGTTACCTGCAACGAAATGCATTATGCGGCACTAAAGGAAATTTTAGATGGGATGGCCTGGGCGAAAAATTTCAGAAATTACCCGTGGGTATTTATATTATATTTACAGAGGTATTTAATTTAGACGGAAAGAAAAAGCAATTTAAAAATACCATTGTACTGGCCCGCAGAAATAATTAATCATCTAAATAAACAAGTTTATGCAAAACAAACTCTTGCCCGTAATTATTATTGCGGCAATGGCAATCTCATCGTGTACAAACAATAACAAAGAAGCCGAAATGACAAAAACAGAATACAAATGGCCCGATAGTATTGCTGCACCGGTGGCAGAGAAACAAGCAAAAGAACTGATTGCACATGGCGATACCCGTATTGATAATTATTACTGGATGGAATCTTATTTCAGAAAAAATGCCGACAGCACAAAGCTGGTTGACTACCTGAATGCAGAGAATAACTATTTTGATACCATGATGAGCGGTACCAAAACCCTGCAGGAAAATTTATATACCGAAATGAAGGCCCGGATAAAAGAAAAAGATGAAAGTGTGCCTGTATTTAAAAATGGATATTATTATTACAACCGCGTGGTTGAAGGCAAAGACTATTTTGTGTACTGCAGAAAAAAAGGAGCCCTGGAAGCAGCTGAGGAAGTATTACTGGATGTGAATGCCATGGCCGAAGGGCATAATTATTTTTCGGCTACGGGCTTTGATGTAAGTACCGATAGTAAGCTGCTGGCATACGGAATTGACCTGTTGAGCAGAAGACAATACAATATATATGTAAAGAACCTGGAGACAGGCGAGATCTATAAAGATAAAATTCCGAATACAGAGGGCGACCCGGTTTGGGCAAATGATAACCAGACTTTTTTTTATACCGCTAAAAATCCGGTAACTCTTTTATCTGAAAAAATAAAAAGACATAAGCTGGGTACAGATGCTTCGGCTGATAAAGTAGTGTATACCGAAACTGACAAGACTAATTATATAAGTGTTGGGAAAACAAAATCGGATAAGTTTATTTTAATTACCTCGCAGGCAACCATGTCTTCTGAAGTAAGGTGGCTGGATGCCAATAAACCTGAAGGTAACTTTACAGTTTTTCAGCCCAGGATGAAAGATGTATTATACAGTGTTGATCATGCTGTTGATAATTTTTACATCCGCACTAACCTGGCAGCTAAAAATTTTAAAATAATGACCAGTGCCGAAAACAAAACTGATTCATCGGCCTGGAAAGAACTGATACCGCATGATGACAAAGTGTTGATTCAGGGTTTCGACCTGTTTAAAGGTTTTCTGGCCATATCTGAACGCAAAAATGGTTTAACACAGATTCATATTTTAAACACAAAAGACAACAGCAGCCATTATCTTTCTTTTGATGAAGCTGCATATGCAGCCGACATCTCTTACAGTCCCGATTACAATACAGATGTGATGCGGTATAACTACACTTCATTAACAACCCCTAATTCGGTATATGATTATAACATGAGTACAAAAGCTAAAAAGCTGATGAAGCAGCAGGAGGTTGTTGGTACTTTCAATCCTAAAGATTATGAAACCGAAAGGGTTTTTGCCACAGCAAAAGACGGTACAAAAGTTCCCATTTCAATTGTGTATAAAAAGGGATATAAAAAAGATGGTACAGCGCCGTTGTTATTATATGGTTATGGTTCGTATGGTCATAGTATCGACGCCGCTTTCAGCAGTGTGCGTTTAAGTTTGCTGGATCGTGGTTTTGCTTTTGCCATTGCACATATCCGTGGCGGGCAGGAAATGGGAAGGAGCTGGTATGAAGACGGAAAAATGTTTAAGAAGATAAATACTTTTACCGATTTTATTGATTGTGCCGATTACCTGCTGGCCAATAAATACACATCCAAAGAACATTTGTACGCCGTTGGCGGCAGTGCAGGTGGCTTATTAATGGGAGCAGTTGTAAACCTGCGCCCTGAGCTGTGGCATGGCGTTGTTGCTGCAGTACCTTTTGTTGATGTGTTAACCACCATGAGTGATCCAAGCATTCCACTTACAACAAACGAATACGATGAGTGGGGAAATCCTGCAAGCAAAGAAAGCTATACGTATATGAAATCTTACTCGCCGTATGATAATGTAGAGAAGAAAGCATATCCTAATATGCTGGTAACAACAGGCCTGCACGACAGCCAGGTTCAGTATTTTGAGCCGGCCAAATGGGTTGCCAAATTACGTGAAATGAAAACAGATAAAAATGTTCTTTTGCTGTATACGAATATGGAAGCCGGTCATGGTGGGGCTTCCGGAAGATTTAAAGCATTAAGAGACCAGGCAAGAGATTATGCATTTTTATGTGCACTGGAAGGAATAACAAAATAAAAACCAGTTAAATAAAAAACGTCCCGATTAAAAAGTCGGGACGTTTTTTATTTATACATTAACAATGTTATTTATTGCTGCCGATATTGTCAATATCATCAAACTGGTTATGATCGGGTTTCTTTTCTAAAATATACCTGATCAATAAGTATCCGCCAAAAGCACTGGCTAGGCCAATAGCCATTAATCCCAACAGGTTACCCGTACCAAACATAGAAATACCAATAAATAACCCTATGGTTTCAAATACAATCCAGGCGCCAATCATAGTAAGCTTCCATTTTAATGGAGGTAAGCCTTTTTTAGTTGCCAGGGTTCCAATATTTTTTGCAAGAAAATAAAGTAAGACTAATTCAAGCATTTTACTTATCAGGATTTTTAAAAAAATTTGGCAAAGCTCAAAAATTAATTATTAGGAGTGTTTAAACCAGGTCAATATCAAAATTTACCAATTGTACAAACTCGCTTAACCGGGTATCTATATCTTCTTTGCTGATCTCTTTCAGTCTTTCGGGCCCGAATTTTTCAACACAAAAACTGGCCATAGCACTGCCAACAATGATAGCTGTTTTCATGTTTTCGAAACTGATATCTTTTGTTTTAGCCAAATGACCGATAAAGCCTCCTGCAAATGTATCGCCAGCGCCTGTTGGGTCAAATACTTCTTCAAGCGGCAGGGCTGGTGCAAAGAAAACATGGTTTTCATGAAATAATAAAGCCCCATGTTCCCCCTTCTTAATAATTAAAAATTTAGGGCCCATTTCCATAATCAACCTGGCGGCTTTAACTAAAGAAAGCTCGCCGCTCAGTTGCCTGGCTTCGGCATCATTAACCAGTAACACATCAACTTTTTTCAACACTGCTTTCAGGTCATCCATGGCAATATCCATCCAGAAATTCATGGTGTCCATTACAATTAATTTTGGACGAACCTTTAGCTGATCAATTACACTCATCTGCAGTTTAGGCATTAAATTACCGAGCATTAAAAATTCGGCACCCTGATATGCATCGGGTACAACAGGGTTAAAATCTTCCAATACATTAAGATCGGTTACCAGGGTATCTCGGGTATTCATATCCAGGTGGTATTTACCACTCCAGAAAAATGATTTTTTATCTTTTACAATTTCCACCCCGTCTAAATGCACACCACAGCTTTTAAGTTCATCCATTTCTTCCTTCGGAAAATCATACCCAACAATGGATATCTGCTGCACAGGAGTTACAAATTTGCTGGCTGCATACGCTACATAGGTACCCGAACCTCCAACAATCTTATCAATTTTACCAAATGGAGTCTCAATAGCATCAAAGGCCATGGTACCCACACATATTACTGACATAAGCTGAATTTAAATGGTTTATTAATGTTGCCCAATACAGGCTAGCGGCTCACTGAGAACTGCGGTGCAAAAGTAAATGATTATAATGATTTTAGTAAGTGGTGATAATTACAAGTACTGATAATTTGTAAATGGTTAAACTGACAGTATATTGCCCTCCAGTAAATCATAAAAAACAAAACACCGATTTGTTAATACAAATACATCCCGATAATCCACAGCCAAGACTGATAAAACAGGTTGCTGAGTGCCTGAAAGACGGGGGTGTAATCATTTACCCTACAGATACCATTTATGGATTAGGTTGCGATATTAACCAGCACAAAGCAGTTGACCGTATTTGTAAAATTAAAAATGTTGATCCGCAAAAAGCGATGCTGTCTTTCATCTGCCGCGACCTTAGTCACTTAAGCGATTATACAAAAAGTATTGATACGCCCCTGTACAGAATGCTTAAAAGTTATTTACCGGGTCCATATACTTTTGTTTTACCCGCCAGCAAACAGGTTCCTAAAATTCTGCAAAGCAAAAAATCAACCGTGGGATTACGCATACCTGATAACAATATTTGCCAACATATATTAGATGAGTTGGGTAACCCGATACTCAGTGCATCATTACCCGGAGAAATGGTGGAAGAATATACCGACCCTGAGGTGATCTATGAAAATTTTGGTGACAAAGTTGATTTTGTAATTGATGGAGGTATTGGTAATATGATACCATCAACTGTTATAGATTGTACAACCGATGAATGGTCCATAATACGGCAGGGGCAGGGAGTTTGGGCAGTATAAAAAACCCCGGATAACCGGGGGATGATATATTTTCAAATTAATTACTCATGCATAACCATAATTGGCACTTTGCTCTGATAAGACAATGCCTTTGTACGGCTGCTGCTCAGCATCTTGGTAATAAAAGAATGATTTTTCTGAATGGCTATGATCATGTCAATATTCCTGCTGTCGGCAAATAAATTGACCGCTTCATCAATATCATACAGGCGCATGAAATAAAACTCAGGATTATAATCTGCAAACAATTGTTTTAAATTCTGCTTTTCTTTTTCGTAATCTTCAGTAAGAGAGATATAATGCTCACTGTCCACGTTCACTATATGCAACTGCGCCTTAACCATGTCGAGGAACTTTTTAATCGGGCCGGATGGAGTTGAATCTGCAGTGTTTTTGAAATCAGATGTCAGCATAACATTTTTTACCGGCTTAAAAGAAGCACTCTCAGGAACAATCAGTACGGGGCAAACTTTCCTTTCTGCTATTTTTAAAGTGTTACTTCCAAAAAGCACCTGTGCAATGGCAGATTTACCTGTGATACCCATGATGATCAAATCTGCATTACGGTGACGTGCGGTTTTTTCCAGGTCATCCACAAAATCATCACTTTCAAATGCCAGAATTTCCATTTTTACAATATTATCCTTCATCAACTCAGTCTTCAGGTTCTCCAATCCTTCTGTAACTTTTACAGCCTCAGAAGCCTTACTATAACTATGGTACAAATACATAGTTACACCATAATGGCCGGTTAGTAACTGGGCAGCATATTTAGCTGCATGTAATGAAGTTTCTGAAAAATCTACTGGAACAATGACTGTATTCATATAATATAAACTTTAGATTAAGAGTGTGCAAATTTAGTTTATTTGTGCCTGATTATTGCCATCTATCTTCCTTTTTTAGCATGAAAAACAGGATATTCCCCATATTTTTTCATTGTACGATTATTTATCTTTACCCATTATGGCTCAAAAAAAATTACAGCGATTTGCAGATTTGAAAACTTTCAGTAATACATTGGAATACCCGGTGTATATGAAAGGCACATGGGGGGCATTCTTTAAAAATACTAACCCCCTGGTTTTGGAATTGGCCTGTGGCAGGGGAGAATATACTGTTGGGATGGCTCAGTTATTTCCAGGGCAGAATTTTGTTGGGGTTGATGTTAAAGGCAACCGCATGTACATTGGTGCAAAAAAATGCTTGACAGAAAATATAAGTAATGCCGGTTTTTTACGCACTCAAATTGAAAAACTATCCGAATATTTTGCCGGCAACGAAGTAGATGAAATATGGATTACTTTTCCCGACCCACAGTTACGGACTTCAAAAGCAAAGAAGAGGTTAACGCATCCCAGGTTTTTAAGATTATATCATCAAATACTTAAGCCCGGAGGTTTTATTCATCTTAAAACAGATTCGCCGGACCTGTATCATTTTACAAAACGGGTAGCCGAACTTTATGATCTCAGCATTGTTGAAGATTGCGACAATGTTTATGCCGAAACAACTGTAAGGGAAGAGTTAAAAATTAAAACGCATTACGAAAGCCTTGATATTGCTCAAAGTAAAAAAATACATTACCTGAAATTTACTTTACCGGTAGCTATAAAAAATATTGATGAGCAACTACAGGAAATTTTAAAGCATGAAGAACAACTGGACCGAAGGTGAGGATTTTTATTACAATGAACAGGGCTATATTGTACTTACTGCCAAATATCATTTAGACAGGGGGCATTGCTGCGGCAATGGATGCAAACACTGTCCGTACGGCTATGTAAATGTTCCCAAGCCAAAACGAACTGAATTGTTATCTTTAATGCCTGATGGAAAAGAAAAAAAATAAACAAAAGACTGTTACCAGAAAACAAATTCCGGCGGCAAGAGAAACTGCAAAAAGCACGATAAAAGAATATAGTTTTTTTGCTGATGTTTATGATGTGGTAAGGCAAATACCCAAAGGTAAAGTTACTTCTTATGGTGCTGTAGCTACTTACCTGGGAACCAAACTAAGTGCCCGTATGGTAGGCTGGGCCATGAATGCAGCAGGAACCGCTAAGCCAAAAGTTCCGGCACAGCGAGTAGTTAACAGAAATGGCATGCTTACGGGTAAGCATCATTTTAGCACGCCAACTGCTATGGAGGAAATGCTTAAGAAAGATGGTGTATCCGTTAAAGATGACACAGTGGTTGATTTTAAAAAGCGATTTTGGGATCCGTCAGAAGAGCTGGCTTTATAGATTAATTCAGCATCGCCGTTATAATGGATGTAACTTTGCCAAAGTTATTTAACGCAAATCTTTTCTAACATGAGTAAGACTTTACTTACCGGTAATGTTTCCTTCGTCAATCATGATAAAAAATACATCATGATTGAGTATGAAGTGAATGGTAAGAAAAAAGTAGTGAACGGCAGTGTTGATGAAAAGAACGTTAAAACAAAACATGTTTTTCAAATTGGTGATACAGTAAGTTTTATGGTTGTGGTATCGGGCCGGGGAGATAAAATGATTGCATCAAATATCAGTTTCCTGTATAATACAGCATTAGATGTACTCATCAATAAAGCTAAAACCGAAAATAATTTTATCGGTTATTTAAAAATAGTTGACGATAAATATTTTGTAAAGGAGATTGACAGCTATCTGTTCTTTCCCGTGCCTTTGTCGCCCTGGCAAATAAAACCAACCGAAGCCGAATTAAATGAGGCTGTAACATTTGCACTGGAAAATACTGACAAGAAAAACAAAATAACAGCTAAGCTGTATAATAATAAATATATCCCTGAATTTTATACCGCTGTAAAATTAAATAAAGCTGCAAGCCCGATTGAGGCCACCGTTTACAAAGTGAGTCCTCATGGAATTTATTTAAATTTAGTTGCTGATAAAATACAGGTGAAGCTTCCTTTCAAGGAGGAAGTAAAAGTTAATGATATAATATCTGTAAAAATTATTTATTTAAGCCCCTTTAAAATAATTGCAGAAGAATTATAATTCATCCAATTCCGCACTGCTCAAATTAAGCTGATCAGCTATCTTGTTCTTTACCGGCATCAGTATAGCAAAATACAGGATTATTACTATAGCCAAAGCCAGAAAAGCATAATTGCCAGTAAGTAATAAACAAACCCCGCAAACCAAACAAGGTAATTCAACTAACCCCCACTGCAGTAAAGATGCTGAGCGGTATTTTACTAATTTTTCTTTAGCTCCTGCAACTATATCTTCTTTAATCAGTTCCAGTTTTTTCTTAAACAACTTAGTTCCTGCAAATAATGCAATAACAGCTGACAGCAAGGCAATTCCCTGTAATGTTTTTTCCTGACTGGCAAGTACAGGTAACATTGTTTTACTGTAAACCAGGTAAAATATTATTGCCGTAAATATTACCTGTCCTGTAAGCATGGCTTTATGGACCAATGTTAGTGTTGCAAACACAGTAGTTTGTTTCATTACCCAGGAATTAATTGTAATAAGGACTAATCATCAGATAAACAATCACACCCGATACAGCTACATAAAACCAAACGGGCCAGGTAATTCTCACTAGTTTTTTATGTTTTTCATATTCGCCGGTAAGTGCACGGTATGCCGTAAATAAAATGAATGGCAGTATAATGGCTGCCATTGGAATATGGGTTATCAGAATAAAATAATACAGCATTCTTATGGTTCCTGCCTGTGCTTTTTCATCAATACTGATAATGCCGTCATGATTAATATCGCCAAACTTTGTATCTCCGGCCAATAAATGATGAGCAATATAAGAGACTAAAAATAAAACGGACAGCATGATTGCTGACAGCATAATTTTTTTATGCAGCTCATACTTTTTTTGTTTTACAGTAAACAAGCCTGCCAAAAGTAAAACAGCTACTAAAGAGTTAATGATGGCATTGGCCTTCGCAAATACATGCACATCAAAACCAAGGTCAACGTCTAATTTATATTTACTGAGAAAAACCACGGCAGCAAAAACTACAAAGGAAACGGTATAAATTAAAAGCTTTGCTTTTTTTTCATTCTTTTGGAGTGAAGGTTGTAACATAAAATTTATCCTTGGTTTTCTTCTTTATTTTTTCTACGATTGAAAATTATCACTGCGACAAATACAGCTCCGATACAAATAAAAATAATGGGAAGTATTGGAATAAATTCTCTGAACACCGAAGGTTTTTTTTTGTCTTTTTCAAGCATCAGCAGCGGAATAGCCTGAACCAGTTCTGCCTGCCTGGCAGTATCAAAGCCATTGTACCAGCCACGTACAACCCGGCCACTATCTAATAGGAAAAAGTTTTCGGTATGTATAAAAGCTGAGTCAACTTCGGTATCGGCAAGCCCCGCTTTCATTTCGTTGAGTGCAAAATCGTATATCTCTTTTTTATCTCCGGTTACAAACCACCAGGTATCATGGTTGGCATTGTACCTGTCTGCAAACTTACGTAGTTGCGGTACCGAGTCGTGTTCTGGATCTATGCTAATGGAAATAAATTGTACAATGCTGTCATTTTTCTTAAAGGAATCCTGCAGCCGTTTCATGCTGATTGCTAATCCGGGGCAAATACTCGGACATCTTGAAAAAAAGAAATCAATTACCAGAATTTTTCCTTTCAGGTCATCCAGCGAAACCTGTTGGCCTAACTGGTTTGTAAATTCTATATTTTTTACTTTATGCCAGATGGTATCTGTAACTATCTTCCCATTCTTTTCCGATACCACAACACTGTCTGGTGTAAAGTACCTGCCTGGCATATGCACGGCTTCCTTACTGTAATATTTTACAATATAATACCCTGCAAAAGGCATTACCAATGCCAGCATCAATGCTAGAAACGCTTTCTTGTTCATATCTTTTTTTGTCGTTGCAAATTTACGTCAATGAAAGACAAATACATGATAATACCATCTTGATTTAATAAGTAGTCCGAAGGACTAATTTGAAATCTTAGATGGTATTATGCCGATAGCAGGCTGTATTGGCTAAAGGGTGGTATAAATCGGTATAAAACAAAAAACCATCCCGGAAATGCCAGGATGGTTAATATTTTCTGAATAATTGAAATTACTTTTTATGGTCTTTCTCTATAGCTGCAGGTTGATGTTGCTGAACCTGCTCTACTTGTGCAGGGCGGCTGTGTCCGTTTGTGTTACGTAAATTCTTCCAGGCATTGCCATCCCAAAGAAATGCTACAATAAACCATACGAACAACAGTAACGGAACTACAATCGTCATAATCATATTACGTATCTCATCGCCCAGGTGCATAAAAATTGAAACAATATAATATGCTTTAAGCAACGTTAAAATTGCAATACATAATTTGGTTGAAATCACCGGTGCATAACTCCATTGGCCATGCTTAAAATATAATAAATATCCAAGCGCTAACTCAATAACAGTTAATAAAGATAATACCCAAAATGTTTTCCAGATACGGCCTGTACCGGAAGCGTGTTCGGGTGCCTGTGTAATTTCCGGAGATGATACTTGTGAACTCATAATTATATTTTAATAAACTATTTCAAAAAATTTAAACAAGATAAAAGCAAAGGAATACAAATACCCAAACCAGATCTACAAAGTGCCAGTACAATCCTGCTTTTTCAATCTTTTCATAATGTCCACGATGATCAAAATGACCCATTCTTGTTTTAATAAGCATAACTACATTTATAATTACGCCACTAAATACGTGGAAACCGTGGAAACCTGTTATACCAAAGAAGTAACCACCGAATGCTATCGGCCCCGGTGTACTTACCATCTGCCCTTCATGCATTACATGTGCTCCCCAGGGGTTTTTAGTAACTGTTGTACCCCAATGTTCAATTTGACCATCAACTAAAACAGCATGATCGCCGGTGATCATATGCGTCCACTCCCAAGCCTGACATCCTAAGAATGCAAGTCCGCCAAGGATTGTAAGGATCATATACTTCTCAACTCCCTTCCTGTTCATTTTATGTCCTTCATGAACTGCTAACACCATGGTAACAGAACTGAAGATCAAAATAAATGTCATCAAACTTACAAACGCCAATGGAAGATTTGCATGACCGGCAAATGGAAAAGCATTAAAAACCTGGTTAGGATCGGCCCAGTGATTTACACTAAAACGGATAGTACCATAACTGATCAGGAATGCTCCAAAAGTAAAGGCATCACTCATCAAAAAGTACCACATCATCACTTTACCATAGCTTGCATTGAAAGGGCTTCTTCCGCCGTTCCACCATTTGGTATTTGTTGGTATTGCTGTTGTTGACATATCGGTTAAAATTCTAAATATTAAAAACTAAATGCTAAAACCCGTATTTCTTATCTTATCATTATTAAAAAAATCAGTAAATATATCCAGAGAATATCTACAAAATGCCAGTATGTACTTACCAGTTCAACCGGAACACTGTTGTAAACTCTTGTTTTTTTACTGAATGCCCTTGCATATAAAACAATCAGGGCTATCAGTCCTCCTACCACGTGTGCAGCATGCAGACTAACGATGACATACATAAATGAGTAAGATACATTTGCTGTAAGCGTTATCTGCTTTGCCCATAACTGCTGAAAACCTAGCACCTGGAAAACAATAAAAAGAACTCCCAATACAATAGTGGTTAAAACCAGGCTTCTGTATTTTCTCATCTCACGTTTCCCAAACATTTTACCGGCCAGGTAAATAGTTACACTGCTTAACAAAATAGCAACTGTACTGTACCAAAAAAACTGCGGCAGGTCAAACGTTTGCCAGTTGGCTAAATTCCGTTTAACTATATAAGCACTCGTTAACCCTGCAAACATCATCAGTAAACTGCCAATGCCCACCCACAGGGTAAATTTATGCGGATGAATTTTTTTTCTTTGTTCCATTGCCACTGTACTCATATCTCTTTATCCCTACGGGGAATTTTAAAATTTATTACTGGATCATTCTGTTGGCAAACAAGGCCAGCAAAACAATCATCAGATAAAAATAAGAACTGAACATTACCTTTCTTGCAGCCTTTGCATCCATACGGATGAACAGCATAACGCTTACATATACCATCCACAGGTTACAGACTAGCAAAACAAACATACTTTCAATACCACTGATGCCTGTGAAATAAGGCAGAAACCCAACCGGTATCATCAACGTGCTGTAAATAATACTTTGCACGGCAGTGAATTTTGTTGGTCCCTTATCGGCAGGCAATAATTTAAACCCTGCATTGGTATAATCTTTATGTGCCAGCCAGGCAATTGCCCAAAAATGCGGAAACTGCCATAAAAACTGAATACCGAATAAAACCCAGGCACCTGTCCAACTAACAGGGTCGTTACCATAAGCAGCAACCCATCCGATTAAACAAGGCAATGCTCCCGGAACAGCACCAACCAACACAGAAATGGAATTAACTTTTTTAAGAGGTGTGTAAATAAAGCCGTATAAAAACAGGCTGAATAAACTTACCAACGCACTTTCGGTGTTAAAAAATTTCCACATCATGAATACACCTGCCGCACCGGTGATAAAAGCAAATATTCCTGCTTCGTTCACACTCATCCTGCCACTGGCAACAGGCCTTTTGGCTGTACGCATCATTAAACTGTCCGATGCCTTTTCCAGTATCTGGTTAATGGCATTGGCCGATCCGGTGATCAACATGCCTGCAACAAAAAGTAAAAGAACTGATATTATTTTTTCACGAACAAAATACTGTTCATTAGGGGCAATTAAAAAACTTACCACCGTGCTGAACACAACCATAAAACTTAATGTGAATTTGATTAGCTGAAAATAATCTTTCACTTTAGTTGCCAGCGAAAACGACGTTGAGCCGGCTATGGCTTTATTCTCTTGTTCTGTACTGTTCAAAAATCTAAATTTTATATCGCCTCAACAATCAGTTACACAAATAAAAATACTGTATTAATGTCCCTTCGTTTCATCATCGCCAATCGGCACATCCTGGGGAATAAATTCCTTCCCGTCTTTTGCATAATCATAAGCACCGCGATGAACTTCAGGAATTTCACCAGGCCAGTTTCCGTGTCCCGGATTTATTGGTGTTGTCCACTCTAATGTATTAGAGCCCCATGGATTGGGATTGGTAACTTTTCTGCCTTTAAACATGCTGTAAAAGAAATTAAATACAAACAATAACTGTACAGCAAAAACTATCATGGCAACAAAACTGATAAACTCATTCAGTCCGTTAAACATATTAAATGAAGTCCATCCTGAGTAGTCATAGTATCTGCGTGGCATTCCGGCCAAGCCCTGGTAGTGCATTGGCCAGAAGATTAAATAAGCACCTATAATAGTTACCCAGAAATGGATATAAGCCATAGTGTTATTCATATACCGCCCGAACATTTTAGGGAACCAATGATATACACCGGCAAACATACCAAACATAGATGCTACACCCATTACAATATGAAAGTGGGCAACTACAAAATAAGTATCGTGTAAGTGAAGATCCAATGCAGAGTTCCCTAAGAAGATCCCTGTTAAACCTCCACTGATAAATAAACTTACAAAACCGATAGCGAATAACATACCCGGTGTAAAGCGGATGCTTCCCCGCCATAGCGTAGTTAACCAGTTAAATACTTTAATCGCCGATGGTACAGCAATCAACAAAGTAAGTAATACGAACACAGATCCGAGGAACGGATTTAATCCGGTTACAAACATATGATGCGCCCAAACCAGGAAGGCCAGTATTGCAATAGCAAATAACGAACCCACCATAGCCATATACCCAAAAATTGGTTTGCGGCTGTTTACACTTATAATTTCTGAACTCATTCCCATTGCAGGAAGTGCAATAATATATACTTCGGGGTGACCAAGGAACCAAAACAAATGCTGGAACAGGATAGCACTGCCACCTTCATTTGGCAAGATTTTACCGGCGACAACTATATCACTTAAAAAGAAACTGGTTCCCAGGTTCCTATCAAATAACAACAAGATGGCTCCTGATAATAAAACCGGAAATGATAATACACCCAATATAGCTGTAAAAAGCAATGCCCAAACTGTAAGTGGCAAACGGGTCATACTCATTCCTTTTGTACGCATACTCAGAATGGTTGTGATATAATTAAGACCTCCAAGTAAGGATGACACAATAAACATGGCCATACTTACCAGCCAGAGATCCATACCAATTTTTGCTCCACTTGATGCATCACCCAGCGCACTTAACGGAGGGTAAATCGTCCACCCGCCACTTGCAGGACCTGTTTGTACAAACAAAGATGAGAACATAATAACAGAAGCCAGGAAGAAAAACCAATAGCTCAACATATTCAACATAGGTGAAGCCATATCTCTTGCTCCTATCTGTAATGGAATCAGGAAGTTTGCAAAGGTTCCGCTTAAGCCTGCTGTTAATACAAAGAACACCAATATGGTTCCGTGCATGGTAACCAAGGCGTAATAAAATTCAGGTTTTAACTTACCGCCGGCAGCCCAATGACCTAATAAATCTTCCAGCCAGGGAAACGTAGCTTCGGGATACCCCAATTGTAACCGGAAAACAACTGAGAACAAACCACCAATGATGGCCCATATTATACCAGTTACCAAAAACTGTTTGGCAATCATTTTATGATCCTGACTGAAAACGTATTTAGATATAAACGTTTCGTGATGATGATGCTCATGATGTGCATCATGGCTTCCGTGAACATCTTCATGCTGTAATGTGGCTACGCTACTCATATTCTTTATTTTTTCTTCCCGATAGCAATCGGGTTATCTATTTAATTATTTTTTCTCAGGCAATGCCTGGGTTACCAGTTTAGTGCTATCTGTTATAATTTCTTTAGGTGTTACTTTAGCCGGATATAATGTTGAATATTCAGAAACCTGCTCAGCTAACCATTTTTTATACTCTTCCATCGTTTCAACAATAATAACACCTCTCATGGCATAGTGGCTGGCTCCGCACAACTGATCACAGGCAATTTCATATGTAAAATCCGGGTTGTTGGTTTTCTTCTTCATATCAGCAGTGGTAATCTTTGGTGTAAACCATTGTGTGGTTGGAATACCCGGTACCGCATCCATCTTTAACCTGAAATGCGGAAGGCCAACGTCATGAATAACGTCCTGTGAATGGATTACCATTTTAACCGGAACCCCAACCGGAATATGCATGGTTGTATTAACATGAATATCGTCGTGGCTTGCGGGGTCGTTAAAGTCAACACCCAGATTATTTTTTGCTGTAGTTAATTTATAATGTTTTTTACCTAACACATTATCCGCTCCGGGATACCTGAATTCCCAGGCAAATTGGTGACCGGTAACTTCAACCACGATGGAATCTTTGGGAGCATCACCCGTAATTTTAAACCAGGCTTTTAAACCAAACACAACCAAAACAGCCAGCACAATTGCGGGGATGGTTGTCCATATTAATTCAAGTTTTGTACTATGAGCAAAATAAAACGCTTTTTTATTGTCTTTTTCCTGGTATTTAAATGAAAACCAGAATAACAGAATCTGGGTGATGACAAAAATAATTCCGGTAAGAATGATCGTTACAATCATCATCGTGTCAATAGCTTCGCCTTCTACAGAAGCTGATCCCTGAGGAAATAATGTTTTACCATAGTACAGTTCGTTACAATACCAGGCGCCAATTAAACCAAATATTAAAAATCCCAGCAGAAAAAAAGCGTTGATCTTATTATTCTGTTTGCGGGTTTTGTCTTCGCCTTTTAAAATGCTAACGTACTCACTTGCCTTTGCGATCTGAAATACGACCACAAAAATCAATGCACCTAAAGCTATCATTAAAAACTCCTTCATACTAAAAGTTATTTTCTGTAAATATTATTCTAATCTCTTTTTAAAAACTCAGTTCTGTTATCTATGTGTGGTGTATCATACTTTCTTTCATGAAAGGATGATTTTTTGCCAGCAATGAATGTTTGCTCAGGTAATTTCCGGTTCCCCACATGATCAATCCAACAAACAAAGCAGCTATACCAAATTCAAAAAAACCCATGGTATAATGCTCATGCAATGTGCCTGGCATTACCATCTGGAAAAAATCTAACCAGTGGCCAAATATGATCAACACGGCCATAAAGGTCACCATCGTCCAATTTCGCTTGGTTCCTTTCTTCATCAGAATTAATAAAGGCGCAAGGAAGTTTATGATCAGGTTCAAAAAGAATATTGCTTTATAAGGGCCTGCCTTTGTTGCTGTACCAATTCTTTCTACAAAATACTTAGTTTCTTCAGGCTGATTACTGTACCAGATAAGCATGTATTGAGAGAACCATAAGTAAGTCCAGAAAATAGAGAAGGCAAACATAAATTTACCAAGATCATGTAAATGCTCTTCGGTAACATATTCCAGATGTCCGCGGTTCTTTAAATAAATAACATATAATGCAATCAGTGAAATACCGGATACAAATGTACTGGCAAAAGTATACCAACTGTACATGGTACTGTACCAATGAGCATCAATACTCATAAGCCAAAGCCATGGAATAGTTGAGGCAACTGTAAGTGTAAAAACAACGGTAAATAAAGATGCCCAAACAGTGTTATCCCAGATCCACTTTTTTCCGGTCTCATAATCCATCGTTCCTTTTTTATCACTTTCCAAACTCATAGTACGCATTTTCTTACCAAGGAACCACCAAAGAAAAATGGTAACAAATGACCAGATGGAAAAGAAGGTTGGATTTAAAAATCCTTTTTTACCATTTAAGATATGATCATTTGCAACGGCTTCTTTATCTAACCAGTGATAAATATCTGTACGTCCGCCAAATATTAAACACATTAATATTACAAAAGTGATAACGCCTAAAATAGGCACTACGCTTGAAATAGCTTCTGATACTCTTCTGAATGCAATAACCCAGCCTCCCATGGCCATGGTGGTAACGCAAATAAAGAACATGGCAGCATTTACAACCAGTAAAAAGAAAACGCTGTTTTGCAATAACACAGCCCAAAAACGGGTACTGTCAACATGCTCTCCGTGCCCTCCGTGAATCCATGGCTGATACCTGAAAACCCCGTACAACAACGCTACTACGCCGACAGCAATGAGTCCATAGGTCCATTTTTTGTAACTGCCCGGTAATTGAAATTGATGATCCATCTATTCTTTATTTTGAGTCTGCCTATCGGCAGACAGGTGAATTCTTTAATTTTTATTTTGCCGTTGTACTGTCAGTTGCTACAATTGCAGTTGTGCCAGTCTTGGGCTGTAATGTTCTTATATATTTAATTACCTTCCAGCGCTGCTCCCTGCTTAACTGCGAAGCATAAGATCCCATATTGTTTAATCCATAGGTAATGGAATAAAACATGGTACCATCAGCCATGGCAACATATTGTGGCTGTGTAAGATTTGCAATAGCACCAATTTTTGCTGATAAAGGACCATTTGCTGCTCCTTTATCTCCATGACAGATTGCACAGTTGATATTATACAACCTTCCTGCTTCTTCCAGTTCTTTGCCGGGTAAATCGCCAACAATCGGGTTTTGTACCTGTCCGCTTATCTTATAATTATTACTGTCGAACGCTAAAGGGTAAGGAAACATTTCTCCTCTCTTCATAGTACCTGCGGGTGGCAGGTTATTGTAGAATATTTTATGCCCGGCCTTTTGGGGATCCATAGTAAAATTAGTGTCACGTTGTGCATAAGTTTCGTATCCACGGCTGTAAGCCATATCGGGCATATAAGCCCTGCCCGGATCACGTTTATCTTTACAACCGACAAACACAACTGCCGTTGATACTATTAATGTTGCTATGATTGCGATTTTTTTCATTTCGTATTCTTAAAAGTCTCTTTAATTTCAATTAAGTTATAATCTCTTCTTAATATCCTTTCTCTTCTTTATACAGTTTTTGTTCCTTGTCATAGGTACCAATCCACCATCCTGTTTCCACTTCCTGTACATTTACTTCCTGAGCTCCTGCTGTTTGTAAAAAGGCCTGCACTTCTGCGTCGTTTGTTTTATCAGTACACTCAATAGCCATTACAAAAAGATCGTCGGTTGCCCTGGGATGAAAATGATGCTTTTTTACAAAAGGCGCCAGGTTACAGAGGTAACAGAATGTAAGTACCATACCTACTGCCGAAAATAATACCGTTAACTCAAAAGTTATAGGTATCCATGCCGGTAAAGCAAAGTGTGGCTTACCCCCAATATTCAATGGCCAGTCTTTGGTAAAAACCCAGGTCATAAATGTTAATGCAGTAGTAGTACCTGCAATGGCATAAATAAACCCTGCAGTATGCAGACTGGTTTCACGGATGCCCATAGCGTGGTCTAACCCATGCACTGGAAAAGGTGTGTACACATCGTGTATTTTATAACCTGCCTTGCGAACATTTTTCACCGCAGGAAACAATACCTTTTCATCATCAAATGATCCTACAACAAATTTTTTAATTCCTCCAGCCATAATATTAAATTCAAAATTTAAAATTCAAAATTCTAGTGAGCGTGTTCTACTTCGTCAATATAAAATTTCTCTGCATCCATTTTTTCCTGGTCTGTCATTTTCACTTTATACCCTTCGCCACTGGTTTTTAAGATAGCTTTGATCTCGGCTACCGCAATAACCGGGAAGTATTTCGAAAACAGGAAGAAGCAGGTAAAGAACAGACCGAACGTACCCAGATAAAATCCAATCTCCCAGATGGTAGGGCTGTAATAGGTACTCCATGATGATGGCAGATAATCTCTGTACACCGAGGTTACGATAATTACAAAACGCTCGAACCACATTCCTATATTTACAATGATACTCATGAAGAATGTCACGGTAATATTTCTTCTTAATTTACGACTCCAGAACAACTGTGGTGATACCACGTTACAGAACATCATTAACCAATAACTCCAGCCATAAGGACTGAACAGGTTGGCACGGTTCTCTTTAAAGGCATACCACTCGTAAGGATTTTGTCCGTACCAGGCAATGAATAACTCAGTTAAATAAGCACAACCCACAATACTACCTGTTAACACAATTACTTTGTTCATGGCTTCAATGTGGCCAATAGTAATATAATCCTGCAGGTTCATTACTTTCCGTATTACAATCATCAGTGTTTGCACCATGGCAAATCCTGAGAAGATAGCACCGGCCACAAAGTATGGCGGAAAGATGGTTGTATGCCAGCCCGGAACAATTGATGTGGCGAAGTCAAATGATACAATGGTATGTACTGAAAGTACCAATGGTGTTGCTAAACCTGCTAATACCAATGACAGAGATTCGTGACGCTGCCAGTGTTTGGTACTTCCTGTCCATCCAAAAGCAGTAACTCCATAAAACATTTTACGGAATTTTGTTTTTGCACGATCTCTTACCGTAGCCAGATCAGGAATTAAACCTGAGTACCAGAATAATAAAGAAACGGTAAAATAAGTTGATATGGCAAATACATCCCACAACAATGGTGAACTGAAGTTGGGCCATAGTGCACCACGGCTGTTTGGGTAAGGAAGTACAAAGAATGCCATCCATACACGGCCCATGTGCCAGATTGGAAACTGACCGGCACACATTACAGCAAAAATCGTCATCGCTTCAGCTGCACGGTTAACACCCGTTCTCCAGCCCTGGCGGAAAAGTAATAAGATCGCAGAGATCAGCGTTCCGGCATGACCAATACCTACCCACCAAACGAAGTTGGTGATATCCCAACCCCAGCCGATGGTTTTGTTCAGGTTCCACTGACCAATACCGTAGGTTACCTCGCGGTAAACACTATACACCCCAAATAAAAGCAAGGCGACGCTGATATAAAATCCAATATACCAGAGCCTGCTCGGCTTCATTTCAATGGGACTTATGATATCTTCCGTTACCTGGTGGTAAGTTTTATCACCATCAACCAGCGGTTCCCTTTGTTGCGATTCGTATTTCAGTAATGACATATCTTTTCTAGCTTTTGGCCTTTAGCTGATAGCTGTTAGCTTTAATTTATTTTTTATGTCGAACAATATTCGATTTTATTAAACGTGCGCTTTTGTTTCTGCTTTCTTTTCTTCGTGATGTTCTTCTTCAACACCTATATGCCTGTCGGTGTTACGCACTTTAGCCAGATAGTTTACATTAGGCAAAACGTGTAACTGCTCCAATACATAAAATGCACGGTGTTTCTGATCCACATTCCTGATTTTATAAATATCGCTTTCCTTATCATTAACATTACCAAAGCTAATGGCATGTGTAGGACAAGCCTGCATACAGGCTGTTTTAACATTACGAACCAGTTTTGGATCCTGTTGTTTTTTAGCTTCCAGTTTTACATCCTGTAAACGTTGAACACAAAAAGAACATTTTTCCATTACACCACGTGAACGAACAGTAACATCAGGATTTAATACCATCCTGGTTAAATCATCATTCATCTGTAAAACACTCTCATCCATATAACTGCCAATCATCGGGTTTTGATTATCCTGGAAGCTGTCTGCTCCTGTATAATCAAGCCAGTTAAAACGACGTACTTTATAAGGGCAGTTGTTGGCACAATACCTTGTACCGATACAACGGTTATATATCATTTGATTTATTCCTTCGCTGCTGTGATTGGTTGCCGATACCGGGCAAACGTTTTCGCAAGGTGCATTATCGCAATGCTGACATAGCATCGGCTGAAACACAACATCCGGATTTTCCAGGTCGCCGGTAAAATAACGGTCAATGCGCAGCCAGTGCATTTCGTGTGCTTTTTGCACCTGTATCTTACCAACCACACTCACATTATTTTCGGCTGTACATGCTACAACGCAGGCGCTGCAACCGGTACAGGTATTCAGGTCAATACTCATTCCCCACTTAACACCCGGCTTTTCAAAATCGGGGTACATGGTTGCATCTTTTACAAAATCCTTGCTGCCGTTAGCTGTTATATTCAGCTTTTCCGCATTCACTTCTTCTAAGATAGCTCCTGGATTTGCAGTATAGCTGGTTAAATTAGTTTCGTAAATAACCGGACGGCTTTCGGTAAATCCATGCACCTGTGTTTGTGCCAAAGGATATTTTTTGCCGGTTTTTTCAACCTTTGCTTCAAAAGAATATAAATTGGTTCCGTTAAAACCAACTAAAGGGTAAACATTTTTACCGGCGCCATTTGCTGACTTACCTATATTATTTGCAGTATCCTCTTTCGTTGCACTTTCTCTTCCGTAACCAACCGCAACAGCAATCGTATCTTTATGCATGCCAGGAATAACAATCACGGGTAATTCTAACGATTTGCCATTGGCTGTGATTTTTACAACTGGCTTTTCGGGATGAACTTCATAATCACTTTGCTTACCGCCTTCCTGATTCATCACATCTAAACTTAATAATGATTTAGCCATTGCAGGGCTCATCATAGCGTAATTATCCCAGGTTACTTTGGTAACCGGATCAGGCAATTCCTGCAACCAGGGGTTATTAGATTGATTACCGTTACCCACTGATACCTTTTCGTATATAACCATTTCAACAGCTCCGGATTTTACAGCAGCTATTGCGGTTGAAGCATCACTTAAATTTCCTGCATAAAAAGAGGCACTGCCAACAGGCATGGTCGCCGGTTCAATAACACCATCCTGTAATGCTTTATTATACAGATCAGAACTGCCCAGTCTGGCACTCCAGAAGGTTTTAAAATAAGACTCGTAATCAGTAGCCATACTACCGGCAGCCGCACTCCATTTAATAAGTGAAGTCTGGAAAGCCCTTGTTTTAAACAAAGGGTTGATGGTTGGCTGTATTAAACTGAAATAACCTGTTTTAGGTTCGGCATCACCCCAGCTTTCGAGCCAGTGATGAGATGGAAGAATATATTTACATTGCTCGGTTGTTTCATCCATGGTTCCGTTAAAGGAAACACTTACTGTATTTTTTAACCCTGCAATAAATTTATCTTTAGCACTGTAAGAATAAACCGGGTTAACTCCATAAATTAACACGGCGCCAATCTTACCTGAATTCATCTCATCAACCAGTGTTGCCATATCACTGTCAACACCGTTGCGGTAATTAGAAGTAATTGCCCAGTTAATGGTTTTGCCATTAGCGCCTATTTGCTCGTTGATGGCATTAACAATTATCTGTACGTTTTTATCATTGCTTCCGCATACCACCAACCCTTCGCCTTTTGCGGCATTCAACGCTGCAGCTGCTTTTTCAATTCCTTCTAATAATCTTTTGTCTTTAATGGCTGGGGCAGCTAAACCTAAACCCAGCCTTGATAATAAAGCCAAAGCAACGGCTCCGGTTTCGGAAGGTTTGTGAGTATAACGATCATCAGCATTACTGCCGGTCATACTCATCATACTTTCAAACTGAAAGTGCCTGCTTAATGTTGGTTTATCGCCTGTTATTTTTCTGTTTACAGCATATTGACCGCTGAATTCAACCGGACTGAGCCAGGTTCCCAGGAAATCGGCACCAAGACTTACAATTACCTTTGCGTTTTCGAAATGATAAGAAGGAATTGCCCGCTTACCATAACTTGCCTCATTAGCCTGTAACATTCCACTGTAACTTATTGCATCATATTGTACGTGGCGGCTGCCAGGGTATTTTGCTAAAAATTCGTTTATAATTGCCTGGGTAGATGGCGAATTAACTGTTGCCGTAAGCAGGGCTACTGATTTACCTGCAATAGCAGCGCCAACCATTTTATCAAATGCATCAAATCCCGTAACTTCTTTAAATCCTTTAGCGTCTTTTTGCATTGGATAGCGCAGGCGGGTATTATCGTACAGGTCTAAAACAGAAGCCTGTGCCTGAGCACTGGTTCCTCCTTTAGTTATGGTAGATAGTTCGTTTCCTTCAATTTTAATAGGGCGGCCATCTCTTTGTTTTACAACAACAGAAAGCACATCGCCTCCATTTACATAAGTAGATGCATAGTAATTAGCAACACCAGGAATTAAATCATCGGGCTTGCTTAAATAGGGTACAGCTTTACGTACCGGTACTTCGCAACTGGCGGCTACAGCAGCTGCAGCAGTGCTAAAACCAAGATATTTAAGGAAATCCCTGCGTGGTGTTTTGGCATCTAAAATACCTTTATCATCAAGATCTGCCAGTGGCAGCTCTTCTTTAAATTCATTTTTGGTTGATTCCTGAAAACTTTCTGTGTGATTCAGTTCTCCAAAACTTTGCCAGTATTTTTTCTTACTCATATTTATCAGTTGACAGTTGGCAGTTGACGGTTAGCAGTCAAAAAACCCGTTGTTATCAGTGCTATTATTAATTTAATTCTTCAGCCGGTTTTAATAGTGGCATTTCTGACACTCCGTACCACCAATGCTTTCAACAGTAACGCTGTCCATTTTGTGGTCCTTTAAATCGTTGTGGAATTTCTCGTAAATGCTGTAAAACTTATTTCCGGTTTTATTTTCCTTATCGTAAAAATCAACTTTTGTCTCTCTGTGACAGTTGATACACCAGCCCATACTTAAATCGGCAAACTGGTGAACTTCGGGCATATCCTGAATATTGCCATGGCAGGTTTGGCACTGCTGCTTACCTACTTTAATGTGCTGGCTATGGTTAAAGTAAACATGATCGGGCAGGTTATGAATCTTTGTCCATTCAATTGGCCTGGCTCCGTCTGGAATGCCATCTTTATTGTTATCGGGATTGTATGTTTTGGTATTTGTGTTCCAGCCTGCATATGAATACAGTTTCTGTATTTCAGCAGTTCCGTCTACAGCAGTACCATTATCTCTTACCAAAACATCGGGGCCTTCATATTTATCAATGGCTTTATGGCAATTCATACATACATTAACCGATGGAATGCTTGCCTGCTTACTATCCTGTGCACCGCCATGGCAGTACAGGCAACTGATTTGGTTTGTACCTGCATGAACCTGGTGCGAATAGAAAATAGGTTGCTCTGGCTGATAGTTTTGCTGGCGGCCCATCCCTATGGCACCGTTAATGGTATAAAATCCTCCTACTGCAAACAGTATAAGAATTCCAGCCATTAAATAAGTCTTGTTTCTGTAAAAAGGAACAGGCTCAGAACGCAGTACACCTTCTTTCTCATCTGATAATTTGCGCAGATTACTGTTTACCTGCAATAATACGAATGCTATTAATGCTAAAACAAGGGTTAATATACCGAAAAGGAGAGAATCATCAGTTTTAGGAGTTTCTCCACCTGGAGGAGGAGGAGGTGGCGCCCAATCATCAACATACTTAAGTATCGCATCAATATCCTCATTCTTAAGTGATGTAAAAGAAATCATGGGTACTTTATTATTAGCCTCATACACTTTTTTAGCATACTCATCACCACTTGCTATAAGGTCCGCTGAGTTATGAACCCACTTATAAATCCAGTCACCTGCTGGCACCCTATCTTTCCAACCCTGCAATGCAGGGCCTGTAAATGGTTTGTCAACTTTATGACAGCTGGCACAGTTGGCCTTAAACAAAGCTTCGCCGTCCTGGGCAAAGCTTTGAACATTAATTGACAGTAAAACAACTAAAAAAATACTTGTAAATATTCTGTTAAAGATTTTTCTATAGCGACTCATACAGTTATATCGGGGCTAATGTGGAAAAATATCCTGACTCGGTTGCAAAAATAAGACAGGATGCTGACAATATATCAACATTTTCGAATTTTTTTTTTCCTTATCCAGCGTGGTTTTCAGCCAATTGTACCTTTTCTTGTATTGTGTTTGTCATGTATTTGTAATCTGTTTACAGATTTAAATTTTTTCCGTTTTAGGGCCTTAAATAACAAAATTTTAGTCCACTTTTGCCGAATGTTTGAAAAACTTAAAGCCCGCTGGAAGGTTAATACACTAAACCTGGTATTGGTTATTGCAACTTTTGCGTTGGGGGGAAGCCTTTGTGGCTATGCTGGTCGTAAAGTATTATTATTAACCGGACTGGATAAAGGCGTTACCTGGATTATACTATATATACTACTGGTTACCCTGTTATGGCCACTATGTGTTTTGCTCATCAGTATTCCACTGGGGCAATTTAAATTTTTTAAAAACTACATTATTAAGATAGGAAAGAAAATGGGGGGCCAAAGAGAGAAAAAAAAAACTAAAGTTTTACAGGTAGCTGTTTTCGCCAGCGGAGCCGGAAGCAATGCCGGAAAGCTAATTACTTCTGCTGTTAACTGTAAAGTTGCTTTGATCATTTGCAATAAACCCGAAGCAGGTGTTTTACAAATAGCCGCAAGGCACTCTATTCCTGTTTTAATCATCGAAAAAGAACGGTTTTTTAACGGCGACAATTATTTGCCCGAATTGCAAAAGCATGAAATTGATTTTATAGTGCTGGCTGGCTTTTTATGGAAGATCCCGGTACCCTTGATACAAGCCTATCCAAAAAAAATTATCAATATACACCCGGCACTATTACCGGCTTATGGCGGTAAAGGTATGTATGGCAATAAAGTACATGAAGCCGTAATTACTGCCGCAGAAAAAGAAAGTGGCATTACCATTCATTATGTTGATGAGATCTATGATCATGGCGAAATTATTTTTCAGGCAAAATGCCCGGTAACAGAAAATGATACAGTTCAAACACTGGCTCAAAAAATTCATGCGCTTGAACATATGCATTACCCGGCAGTGCTATCTGCTCTGCTGCAAAAGCAAAATCATAGTTAAATAAGTTTTGCATTTTTACCCTTGTTAATTTGTTACTGTATTTTTACCCGCACTAATTTTTTATTCATTGTATTTATTATCAAAGCCTGTTTTACTGCTTTTTTTATTTATTGCTGCTGCCGGTCATTTACCTGCACAGCTCACCGTAACCGGCACTGTGTTTGATTCTTCCAAAAGAAATTATGTAAAGGATGCAAGGGTAGAAAGCAGCAGCGGAAAATATACCACAACCGATTCGATGGGCAGGTATAAAATACCGGTGAGTGATCGGGATTCCCTGGTATTCATCTACAAAAATAAACCTACACAAAAATTTGCCATAGCCGAAATTGACAATCTTATGCAGTTTGATATTTCGCTGCACGTACATGTAAAAGACGGAATAAAAACCTTAAAAGAAGTGGTTGTTTTTACAAAATCGCACCAACAGGACTCTGCCGAAAACAGGGAACTTTATGCTGATGTATATAATTTCCGAAAGCCAACTATACGTACCAGTGTTTCTCCCAGCGGCGCTGTTGGTGCCGATGTTAACGAGATCATTAACATGTTCCGTTTTAAAAGAAACAAGCAAATAAAAAAGTTTCAGGCCCGGCTTGAGCAGCAGGAACAGGACAGCTATGTAAACTACCGGTTTAATAAACGATTTGTGGGACGTATTACGCAACTTAAAGGTGCCGAGCTGGATAGTTTTATGGTAAGGTATAAGCCAACATATGAATTTGTGAGCTTGGCAGACGAAGTAACCTTCAACAGGTATATTTTAAATTCGTCTTACGCATTTAAGATTGCATTATTAAAGCAGGAAGCCAGAAAATAAAAAAAGAGAAGTATTTTTATTCTTCAATTCTCTTTTATGAACCAACTGCACAACGAATTAAAAAAAGAATTTCAGTTAGAAAGACTGATCCTTTTCAGCGATGCGGTTTTTGCAATTGCCATTACCCTGATGGTAATTGAAATAAAAGTTCCGGAAATTGACAAATCAATTGTTACAGATAATTTAATCGGTCACGAACTGAAACACCTGATACCCCGCTTTGCAGGGTTTCTCATCAGTTTCATTATAATAGGCTTGTACTGGACGGTGCATCATAAGATATTTGCTTATGCTGATAATTATAACGGCAAACTATTATGGCTAAACCTGTTTTTCCTTTTAAGCATTGCATTAATGCCGTTCAGTTCAGGTTTCTATGGTGAATACGCAACAAAGATTGACCTTTTATTCCCTTACGGCTTTTATTGTTTTAATATCTGTCTTACAGGCTGCCTCAACTTTGTGCTATGGCGTTATATAAGCAGCCCAAAAAGCGGAATTTCTGAACAGGTTATCAGCCCGGCAAGAAGAGGCTATGGCAGTTTCAGATCACTGGTTGTACCCATTGCTTTTTTAATTTCATTCCTGGTATCACTTTTTAATGCACCAATAGCCAGATATATGCCATTACTTATACCCATTATGATGAAAATTGCGGCAAGATATTACAAGAAAAAAGAACCTAACCTGAAATATTAAACTATGGAAGAGAATCAACTTAACCTTGGTATTGGAACCCGTTTACAGCACACGCAATTTGGTCCTGGTGTTATTGTGAGTGTTAAATATGCCAGCTACATTATTTCTTTTATTCATCATGGCATAAAAGAAATTGATAAAACTGATAATAACCTGGATGAGATCATTGCAGAAAATGTAACCGCCGAAGTGGAAACTGTTTCGGAAGTTGAAAAGTCTTTACTGAAAATTTTAAGGCAGTGGAGCGATGTTAGCGAAATTGTTCCCATTGGCGATAAATGGCTTGGCGGCACCATGAGTTTACAAACTGCTGATAAAACACTCAAGCCAAAAGATATTCCCATTGATGATTTTTTTCACAAGATTGTTATGCTGCGTGACCGCCTGCGGGTGCTTGAACAAAACATCAATAGTCATAAAAAACTTACCGACGAAGACAAAGTAAACATACAGCAATATATTACCCGCTGCTACGGATCGCTTACTACTTTTAATGTGCTTTTTAAAAATAAAGAGCAATGGTTTGTGGGAGATAAAGGGAAGGCAGATTGATAGCAAATTAATTTGATTGGTGCAGATTTCGCAGATTTTTATATCTTACCCTTCCAATGCCAAAACTTTTTAAAAGTCTTTACTTTCAGGTTATCATTGCCATCATCATTGGTATTGTAGCGGGTCACTACTATCCATCTTTTGCCATACAGTTAAAACCATTGGGCGATGGTTTTATCAAGCTCATCAAAATGATGATTGCCCCCATCATCTTCTGTACTATTGTTACCGGTATTGCTGGTATGCAAAACACCAAAAAAGTTGGCCGTGTAGGCTTAAAAGCCATTGTTTATTTCGAAATTGTAAGCACCATTGCTTTAATTATCGGGCTGATAGTAATAAATATTTTAAAGCCCGGCACCGGTATGAATATTGACCCTGCATCGCTGGATACCAAAGCTGTTGAAAATTTTATTACCGAAAGCAAGAGCCAGTCGGTTGGCGATTTTTTGCTGCATATCATTCCCGAAAATATTGTAAATGCATTATCAACCGGAAGCATTTTACAGGTTTTATTCTTTTCCATTCTGCTGGGTTTTGCACTTTCAAAAATTGGCGAAAGGGCTGCGCCACTTTTAAAAGGAATACAATCCTTAGAAGATGCCCTGTTCATGATCATCAAATTCATTATGAAGCTGGCGCCATTGGGTGCGTTGGGCGCTATGGCTTTTACAATCGGCAAATACGGCTTGGGTTCTCTTACTTCACTGGGGCAGTTAATGGGTTCATTTTACATCACCTGCATTTTATTTATTGTACTTGTGTTAGGTGGTATTTTAAAATATGCCGGTTTCAATATTTTCAGGATGCTGAATTACATAAAGGAAGAACTGTTGGTGGTGTTGGGTACATCTTCTTCCGAAGCTGCATTACCAAGCCTGATGGGTAAACTGGAAAAAGCCGGTTGCAGCGAACCGGTAGTTGGCCTCGTAATACCAACCGGTTATTCTTTTAATTTAGATGGCACTTCCATTTACTTAACTATGGCTGCCGTGTTTTTAGCGCAAGCAACCAATACGCCATTAGATATCGGGCAGCAAATAACTTTATTGTTGGTTTTATTACTTACATCAAAAGGTGCAGCAGGTGTAACCGGCAGCGGTTTTATTGTACTGGCGGCAACCCTGCCAACTGTTGGCCATATACCCGTTGCTGCCATCGCTTTAATTTTTGGAATAGACCGTTTTATGAGTGAGGGCAGGGCACTCACCAATATTATTGGTAATACTGTTGCTACTTTTGTTATTGCCAAATGGGAGAAAGAAATTGATATAGAAAAAGCGAAAGCATTAATTGGGTAAATTCACCAACGCTGGCTTTATTTAATAAAACGAATAATAATGAAAATATTCTTCCTGGTATTCTTTCTGCCATTGCAATTATTTGCTCAACCATTTTCACAAGCTGAAATTAAAGCCTGGGAAAAACAAGCCACCAAAATCACAATCGTACGTGACAATTACGGCATACCACATGTATACGGAAAAACCGATGCCGATGCTGTTTTTGGTTTACTATATGCCCAATGCGAAGATGATTTTAAAAGAGTAGAGCTGAACTATATTGAAAAGCTTGGCCGTTTATCGGAAGTTACTGGAGAGAAAGATTTGTATAACGATTTACTCATTCGGTTGGTGATTGATACCGCTGATGCGATAAAAGATTACAAAGCTGCTCCGCTCTGGTTAAAAAAAATATTAAACGCCTATGCTGATGGTATTAATTATTATATCCACAAAAATCCTAAAACAAAACCAGTTTTATTATATCGTTTTCAACCCTGGTACCCTTTGTTGTGGACCGATGGTAGCATTGGCGCCATCAGTACAGGTGGGATATCAACATGGGAATTGAAAAATTTTTATTCAGGAAAAGATGAAGCCATTGCAAAGGTTGAATATGAAGAAGAGATTTTAACCGGCTCTAACGGTTTTGCCTTTTCGCCAAAAATTACCGAAAGTGGCAATGCTATTTTATACATCAACCCACATGTAACTTTTTATTTCCGCCCCGAAGTACATATGGTTAGTGAAGAAGGATTAAATGCATATGGCGCTGTTACCTGGGGGCAGCCGTTTATTTACCAGGGTTTTAATGAACATTGCGGCTGGATGCATACCAGCAGTGATGCCGATATCTCCGATGCATATATTGAAAAGCTGGTTAAGAAAAACAACAATTGGTTTTATGAATATGATGGAAAAGAAAAATCGGTTATTAAAAAATCCATCAGCATAAAATATAAAACAGCCAATGGTTTTGAAATCAAAATTTTTAATGCCCTCTTTACACATCACGGACCCATCCTTGCAAAACGTGATGGAAAATATTTAAGTCTGCGGCACAATAACAGAGATACAAAAGGTTTTATGCAAAGTTGGTTACGCACCAAAGCAAACAGTTTTGCAGATTTTAAAAAGACAATGGATATGGGCGCCAACCCCAGCAATAATACTGTGTATGCCGATGCAGAAGGTAATATCGCTTACTGGCATGGCAATTTTTTACCAAAGCGTGATCCGCATTATGACTGGAGCAAACCGGTTGACGGAACAGCTGCTGCTACAGAATGGCTGGGCTATCATCCTGTTGATGAAAGTGTACACATTTACAATCCCGAAAATGGCTGGTTACAAAACTGCAACTCCACCCCGTTTACTGCCGCAGGAAAATATAGCCCACAGAAAAAAGATTATGCAACTTACCTGGCACCTGATGGCGAAAATTTCAGGGGTATTAATGCTGTACGTGTGTTGAACGAAGAAAATAAATACAATATTGAAAAAGTAATTAAAGCCGGCTATGATACACGGCTTGCGGCATTTGAAGTTTTGATTCCGGCACTTGTTAACCAGTATGAAAAAAATGTACTGACTGCAGATACCATCTATCCGCATCTGAAAGAAGTAATGGAAACTTTAAAAGCCTGGGATTTTCGCAGCAGTGAAAAATCTATAGCCACAACACTTGCTGTTGAATGGGGGCAAAAATTATTACCGGCAATCAGCCGAATAAAAGACAGCGGCGACCAGGTTGAAAAAACAAAAGCATTTGCAGCAAATGCCCGGTCATTTGAACTGGTAAAACCTATGTTGGAAACCATTAACGATTTGCAGGAAAAATTTGGCACCTGGCAAATTGCCTGGGGCGATGTAAACCGCTTTCAAAGGATATCATCAGACATTGATAATAAATTTGATGACAGCAAGCCAAGCATTCCTGTTGGTTTTGCTTCTTCTGCCTGGGGTATGCTTCCATCTTATACCAGCCGCTATTTTCCAGGCACTAAAAAAAGATACGGAGTAAACGGCAACAGTTTTATTGCTGCAGTTGAATTTGGGAAAAAGATAAAAGCAAAATCTTTACTCGCCGGTGGCGAAAGCGGCGATGTAAATTCAAAACATTTTTTTGACCAGGGCTTAATGTACAGCCAGGGACAATTTAAGGATGTATTATTTTATAAAGAAGATGTGCTGAAGCATGTAGAAAGAAAATATCATCCGGGGGAATAAGTATTACCATCCGCCACCTCCGCCGCCTCCGCCGCCACCTCCGCTGCTTCCTCCACCAAAGGAAGATCCGCCACCTGATGAACTACTGGAAGGTGGTGTGCTTGCCGATGAAATGGCGCCGCTGAATGAAGACGCAAAAGAAGAGCTGAAATTCTGACTGTCGTTAGCAAAACTTTGTGAGAATGAAGAAGCTGCAGCGCCGCCGATAATGGCCGTTTTTATAATGTCCTCAAATTTTTTGCCCCAGGCTATTTCACAATCAAGTGCAATGGCAAAGGGTAAATATTTTTCGTAAAGCTCCAGCGATTTTTTTGGCGGACTCATCATGTCAAATCTTTTTTCATCGGCAGTGGAAAGAAACATGCGAAAGCCTTCTATCTTATCCACCAATGCCCGCCCTTCGGGATTATAAGCACTTAACAATTTTGCGAAAACCCTTAACACAATAATGCAAAGCAGCAAGCCTGCAATAAAATAACCTATCTGCCGGTAGTTAGCCAGTTGAAATGATTTTATCACCCCGTCAAATAAAGCCCAGCCCGCTGCCACTACACAAACAAGCACCGGCAAAATGGTATATTTATTATTGAGTGCAAAAAAGCCTTTGCCGGTCTGGTTAACCTTCCCGTCTTTATTCTTATAATTGCTTTCGCAATAGTCTTTCAGTTTTGTATTTAATTTTTGGAGCCCGCTGTTGTATTTTCCTTTTTCAATGCGGGTGCCAATAAGTTTTTTTATGTCAGCTTCAAAATCAACATACCTGCTGGCCGCCTGTTTTACCGGCTCTTTAGCCGCTTTGATTACATATTCGTTATGTTTAAAAATGAGCCCGTCTCTTTCCACATCAATTTTAATTTTGTTACGTACAGCTGCATCAACCATAGTTGCTGCTGTTAGGTCGTTGCTAAACTTCTGATTACTGATATAACCGAGCGCAGCCGGTGAAAAACCTGCAGGTGGTTCAAATAAGGGATAGATAACACCCTTCTCCGGATCACGGCCATAACGCAACCAGAATATAAAACAAAAAATTGCAGAGAATAAAGCAGCCATAGGAAAAAAGAAAACGGCTTTGTTGTTCCATATATAATACCATAATTGTTTACCGGATGATGGTGCACTTACAATTCCTTTTTGCCAGGAGCTGGCAATGGTAATGCCTGTGTAGGGCTGCAACGCTTTGGTTGTTTTAAAAACAATCACTACGCTATCACCAATCATACTGCTGCTGAAATTGCAATTTTCATCTGCTGATCCCTGCGAACCAGTATAGCATTTGTTAGATAACAGCCTGGCACCGGCGGGCAATATTACCGTACACATAGCCGAGTCTATCCTGAACGACCAGCCGTTGCCGGTAACATTCCAGTATAGCTCATCAAAATCCTTCAGCATTTTTAACTGGTGATCGGTTTCGTAAATAATGCTGTAATGGTAAGTACCTGTTTTTAAAAACACATCGCTGCTGCCGGTATAAATCAATATGCCGTTTTCATGGCTTTCGGTATGATAATTTTCAGTCTTACCATCACGTAAAACCGCTTTAAGTTTAAACGTTGTATTTTGAAAAAGTTTATTCTTGTTGATGTAATACAAAGGGAAGGTTCGTACAATTCCTCTTTTTATCTCGTTATTCACAGGGCCCATGCCGTTGCTTTGCCCATTGCCATTGTAAACAGTAATATCTTCCTGCACCAGCAGTTTACCATCAGTGCCAACTCTTACTGTACTGTTAAAAAAACTAATGCGGTCATTTAAATTTGTGTATCTGGATAAAGCGGCTTTACTGTTAAACGCCTTTTTAATCTCTTTCTGCAATGCCGCAACATACAGTTCCTTTGTTTTGCTGAACTGAGACGATCCCTTATCAACATTTAGCTTTATATTATTTTCTCTCTCCAGTTTTTTAAACGATTGCAAAATTCCCTGCCGGCTTGTTGCAATAAGTGTACGCTTTATTATGGGAATGGTAGTTGTTGCAAATTCTTCGGGAATACTGTTCTCCATTAAAAACAGTTTTGCTTCTTCAATATAAAAAGCATCTACTTCGGCATCGGTTAAGTATTGTTCACTTACTCTTGTAAAATAGTATGATGTAGTGCTGTTTTGTGCATCAACAGCAAAGCATGACAAAAGAAAACTAAATATGATGAGGATCTTCGGCATATTGTAATTTTTCAGTGACAAAAAAATACTATTGAAAATTCACTTTAGGCACCTGTTTAGCCTCAGCATCTTCAGCAAAGAAAACAGCGGGTTTAAAACCAAAACTGTTACCAACTATATTTTTAGGAAATACCGCCAGACTTTGGTTATACTCTCTTACCGTTCCGTTATAATAGCGGCGGGCATCGTTTATTTTTTCTTCAAGCGCCGACAGGTCATTCATCAGTTGCTGAAAATTTACATTGGCTTTAAGCTCGGGATAGTTTTCGGTAAGCGACATAAAATTAAGCAGCGCCTGGTTTAATCCTTTAGAAGCCGTATTCTGTTCATCTACAGTTGTGGCAGCAGCGCTTTGGTTACGCCATTTTATAACTTCAACCAGTGTTTTGTTTTCGTGGCCTGCATAACCTTTCACGGTTTCCACAAGGTTTGGTATCAAATCGTTTCGTTGCTGCAAACAGGTACCAACACCGCTGGCCCCTTCCTGGGTAAGTATGCGTTCTTTAACGAGTTCGTTATAAATTTTAATGATGGCGAAAATAAGCAGTACCGCTAAAACAGCAATTACAATAAGAGCAATGGCAGATGTTGACATGAGTTAATTTTGATATTGATTAATTGAGTTGCTGTGTGAATATATATTTTCTTTATGCAAAAAACAAACGGCGCTGCCAAACAATTAAACTGTATTTTTCTCTCTGCTTGCGGTATATACTATTCAGCAACTACCTGATTAAAATAAAACTGCCGGTTTCTGTTTCAGCTTTTCTGTTTCTAAAGGTATAATGGCAAACCCATGTATAAGCTCCTGCCAGCAGCTTTCCTTTATATTTACCGTCCCACCCGGTTGCAATATCTTTAGTTGTAAAAACCATTTCACCATACCGGTTAAAAATGCTGAGCTGATAAGATTGTAAAATACCTTTAGCTCCGGCTCTGTAGCTGTCATTTATGCCATCATTATTAGGCGAAAAAGCTGTAGGAAAATAAAGTATTCCGTAACAGTCTTTCTTTTTTACCAGTAAAGTATCTTCTATGCGGCAATTATTATGAGATTCTGCACTTATTGTATATACTGTTGTACTTGTGGGGAATAAAAAAAGTGAATTGCCGCTGATCAGGCTGTTTACAGCAGGCTGCCATAGATAATTTGTAAACTGGTTGGGCAGTATGATTTTTGCAGTATCATATTCGCATAAGATTCCGGCTTGCATTAAATCCAATTTTTGGGAATTAGGTTGTATGTAAACAGAATCTTTATAAATGTTCATGCAACTGTCTTTTACAGTTACATGAAACAAACCGGTATTGCTTGTTGTAAATGTTGGTAAGCTGCTGCCGTCCTGCCAGACATATTCTTTAAACCCGTTGCCTGCATTTAGTGTGATAGACTTGCCAATGCATTGTACAGTATCGTTTCCCAGATAAACACCTGTTTTAACGTTATATACTGTATCTACTTCTATATAAAAACTGTCGACAACATTGCAGTTTTCATACATTGCTTTTATAAACCCATTAAATGGCTGTAAAAATTTTACTGTGGCAACACTGTCGTTACTTTGCAATATCTGCATTTGCGTATTGTTTACGCTCCATTTGGTTTTACGTAAACAACTGCCGTTTCTGTCAACTTTAAAACTATCAATATTACCTGAGTTAAGGCAAAAAGATGATTTGCCCTGTATTTTTAAACTGTTGCAGATGCTTATAAAATCGCAATACTTGCTTTCAGTAAAACTGTTGTTTTGGGCTGTAAAAATATTCGGGTTATCGCTCAAAACATAGTTTAATCCCGGCTGTTCATTAAACAAAACTGTTTGTGGTTGTATAACACTTGCAGTAACCGGCATAAAGAGGTTTATATCTTTATCAGTACAGCCAAAATCAAAATTGGGGTTTTTAATGTTATCAAATAAATAGATCGGGTTCTCTCCCGGTGCAAATAAACCCTGGGAAGCAATAAAATAATTGATGGTATTATTCTGGTTTTTGCTGGTTAGGCTCGTATAAGATGCGTTTGCTGTGAATTGAGGGGAGTAATACACCCGCTGCAGTATCAGTTGAAGGTTAAGGTTCCAATATACCGTGGCAAATTTTTTTAAGCCGTTTTCAGTAAAGGTTGCGTTTAAGATAATAATACTGTCATTAAGTTTATTAAAATCATACAAATTAAAAAGAAGGTTTGCCTGAAATTCGGCAAGCTGAGAAATATTCAGATTCTCATCAATTTTTATAAAAGAAAAGATAGTGCTGTTATTTACAACCCTGCTGAACTGATAAATAACTTCTTTGGTATCATAGTTAATATTTACCGCTCTTGGAGAGGTATGGCTGATTGATTTACCGGGATTTTGAGAGTTAAAACAATTGTATGATTTTTGATTGGTTATATTTCCTTTTAATGAATTGATTTCCAGGAAAGCGAATGTGTGGATAGTATCTGTTAAATCAGCAGGGTTTTTATATTGTACTCTAATGGGAGTTACTGCGGTAGTATCAGTTAGTTCTATGCTATAATCCCCAACATAGGATATTATATTACTTACAAGTGGTAAATAAGACTTACTCCACCTGATTGTTGTGAGGTCTTTATCTAAGGCTGCAAAAGTTGCTGAGGTAAAAGAAGCTATTCTATATCCAGCAATGATTGTGCTGAATATTTTGCCCGCACTAATAAATGCACTAAAACCATATCCCTGCGGAAAAGAGCTTTGCCTGGTCAAAATCTTATTGGTCAGGATATTACCATTGCTATCCGTTTTTAAAAAATTCCCGTTGTTGAAGTTAGAAGTTCCTCCTATATTGATTCCACTGCTTAAAAAATATAAATTATTACCGGTATCCTGTCCTTTTATTCTTCTGCCAAAAGCAAAATCATCAAAACCAATTGACCCCGGGTAATTTTTACTCCAGATAATTTTTTTATCTGCATTAAATTTTATCAAAGTGCTTTTAATCTGGGCAATTGAGGGAGGATTTGCCTGTATATACCTGTAGCCTGTCAAATACAAATTACCCAGGCTGTCCTGGTAATTGGTGCCACCCCAAAAAGTACTTCCAAAATTTTCAACATCAAATTGTTTGGAAACAATGGTATCTACACAGCCCTGTGATTGAACATGGTAGTGTACAAAAATGCAGAAGATTAAAAGTAAAATAAAGCGCTTCAACTTATTAAAATACAACATAGGGAGAAGTTGTCAGTTGATTGAAAAATGGCCCTGTAAAGCTAAAGATACTATTAACTTATAATAAAATATGCTTTAGTAAGAATGAAAAACAAGCAGTACATATTATCAATACCCCAGCAGTTTTTGCACCATTTCATCCAGCCTGCTGTAAGCCATAAAATTTTTCTCCAGTTCTACATTAAAAGGTATGGCTGTATCAAGCGAAGCACAACGCAGTACCGGTGCATCCAGTTTATCAAAACAGTTTTCGGTTATCCAGGCAGATATTTCGCCGCCGATACCGCCAATCATTGTGTCTTCATGCAACAGCAAAACTTTGCCTGTTGCTAAAACTGCATTTTTAATCGCATCATAATCCAGCGGTTGTAATGTTCGTAAATCTAAAATATGGATAGAAAGATCTGGATGATTTTTTGCATAGTCCATCGCCCAATGTACGCCTGCACCGTAAGTAATGATGCTGATATCATCGCCATCCTGAACTAATCTTGCTTTACCAATTTCTACTTCATAATACTCTTCGGGTACCAGTCCGCTTACAGATCGGTACAATGCTTTATGCTCGAAATACATCACCGGGTTGGAATCATTAATAGCAGCAATCAATAAACCTTTTGCATCGGCTGCGGTGCTTGGGTAAACAACTTTTAAACCCGGCGTATGCACAAACCACGCTTCGTTACTTTGCGAATGAAATGGCCCGGCACCCACACCACCACCTGTTGGCATGCGAATGACCACATCGGCATTTTGTCCCCAGCGGTAATAAATTTTTGCCAGATTATTTATTATCTGGTTAAACCCAACGGTTGCAAAATCGGCAAACTGCATTTCCATAATGGCTTTATATCCTTCTAGGCTTAAGCCCAATGCGGCACCCACAACAGCGCTTTCGCAGATAGGTGTATTGCGTATCCTGTCTTTTCCAAACTCCGCAGCAAAACCTTCGGTTATTTTAAATGCGCCGCCGTATTCCGCAATATCCTGCCCCATGATGATCAGGTTGGGGTGCCTGACCATACTTTGATGAAGGGCTTCTTTAATGCCGTCGATAAATCGTTTTTCAGAGCCCGTTTCTGGTTTCTCGTTTTGCGGTATTCGTTTCCCCTTGGGCGCATACACATCAGCAATTTCTTCAGCAGTATTTACAACAAGAGGTTTGGCTTGAGAACCAATTTTTAATTCTGTTTCTATGTACGATTTTGTTTCGGCTTTAATATTTTCAATTTTCCCGGCAGATAAAATATTTTCATCAACAAGATATTGTTCATAATTTTTTACGGGGTCTTTCTTTCCCCATTGCTCAAATAATTCAGGAGGTACATATTTAACGCCGCTTGCTTCTTCATGTCCACGCATACGAAAGGTCATACATTCTATTAAATATGGTTTTTGATTTTTAATGCAATAATCACGTACGCCTTTAATGGTGTCGTACACCGTTAAAATATTATTGCCATCAACCTGAATACCTTCCATGCCATAACCAATGGCTTTATCAACAAGGTTTTTACATCGGTATTGTTCACTCACCGGCGTACTTAAACCATAGCCGTTATTTTCGATGATAAAAATTACCGGCAGATCCCATACTGCAGCAATATTCATCGCTTCATGAAAATCGCCTTCGCTGGTACCGCCATCACCGGTAAATGCCAGCGAAACTTTTTGATCGTTTCGTAATTTGTAAGCCAGTGCCACACCATCGGCAATAGCCATTTGCGGTCCCAGATGCGATATCATTCCGCATATATGATGCTCTTTGGTTCCAAAATGAAAACTTCTTTCACGGCCTTTGCTGTAGCCTTCTTTATTACCCTGCCACTGCATAAATAATTTACTCAATGGCATATTGCGGCCGGTAAATACGCCGAGGTTGCGGTGCAGTGGCATAATCCACTCATCTTGTTGCATGGCAAGTGTGGCTCCCACTGAAATGGCTTCCTGCCCAATGCCGCTAAACCATTTGCTGATCTTGCCCTGTCTTAATAACAACAGCATCTTTTCCTCAATCATCCGTGGCAATAAAATTTTCTTATAAATAGTAACCAACTCTTCGTTACTTATATTTTTTCTCTTGAACTCCATAATAATGATCTGATAAATTATGTGTAAAGTTAGTCCTTGTTATATAAGCTTGCCAAATTAGGTTAGTATTTTAAAGCTGGTTGCTGTTTGTTAATACAATTGTAAAGCTGGCAGCGATGATTAATAATTTGTGCAAATTACAAAAGCCCTGCATCTACCTAAAAACTATTATTTATGAAATCACGCTTTAAGCCCTTAGCTGTACTGTTTCTCAGCACTACAGCATTTTTAATTGTGTCATTTATTAACCCCGGAAACAAGACCGAGAAACAGCCCGCTGCTGTAAATGCCAGCCCAAAAATACAAGCTGCTATATTACTTGATGTAAGCGGCAGTATGGATGGTCTTATTGAACAGGCCAAGGCCCAACTCTGGAATATGGTAAGCGTAATGGGTAGGGCCCAGTGTAATAACCAAACACCGCAAATTGAAATTGCATTATATGAATACGGAAGATCAACAAATAATATTGCAGATGGTTACGTAAAACAACTATCGGGCTTTACAACCGACCTGGATATGCTCTCTAAAAAATTATTCAGCCTTACTACCAATGGTGGTGATGAATATTGCGGCCAGGTTATTTATACTTCCTTAAAAGATCTGCAATGGGATGCATCTGCTGAAAATTATAAAGTAATATTTATTGCGGGTAATGAAGATTTTTTACAGGGCAAGCTATTGTACACTAAAGCCTGCGATGAGGCAAAAAATAAAGGGGTAATTGTAAACACCATTTATTGCGGAAACCGGGAGCAGGGCATCAGGGAGCATTGGAACCTCAGCAGCGAATGCGGCAACGGAAGTTTTACAGTGATCAATCAAAACGACAGGATTGAAGATATTCCCACGCCGTACGACAGTATTTTATTTTCGCTGAACGACAAACTTAACAATACCTATATTGCTTATGGATATGCCGGAGGTAAAAACAAAGCGATGCAGGCGGAGGTTGACCAGCTTAATTATGCCAGCAACAAATCGGCAGCCGCAAAAAGAGTTGCCGTAAAGGGAAAGGATAAATTGTATAAGAATGAAAGCTGGGACCTGGTTGACAGAGATGGCCTTGCAGATAACGAAGAGTTCCTGAAAAAACTGGATAAGAAAACCCTGCCCGACAGTTTACAAAACAAAAGCACGGAAGAATTAAAAAAGATAATTGCTGTTAAAAAGGAGCAACGCGGTAATGTTCAAAAACAAATTGAAAACGTTAGCAAGCAACGGGAAGATTATATTACTGCAGAAAAAAAGAAAACTGCCGAACAAAACAAAACAGCCAATTTAGAAACCGAAGTAGAAAAGATTATTAAAGAACAGGCAAAACGGTTTAATATGAAAATTGAGTAAACCTTAAACGGCCTGGTCTTTCTTTTCATCAGGAAAAGCTTTTTTGTGAACCAGCGAATTAAAGAAGGAAAGTAATGCTCCAAATAACAGCGCATGCCAAAAAGTTTTTACTTCAAAACCATGAACAAAATAAGCATCTAATAAAATAATACTGGCATTAATAACAAAAAGAAAAAGCCCCAGTGTTAAAATAGTTGCAGGTAATGTAAATAAGATGAGCAGCGGTTTTACAAAGGCATCAAGCACAGATAATACAATGGCTACTATAATAGCTGTAAAAAAATCAACAATGCTGATACCTGGCAATATATAAGCCAGTATAAATACATTGACAGAACAAACCAATACTTTAAAAAACCATTTTTTCATAAAATCAAATTACAACTAATTCGTAAAACTCTTCAGGGTTTAAATATTTTTTTGCTAATTCTCTCAGTTCTTCTGCCGGGATTGTTTTTATTGTTTCAATGGAACGGTAAAAATAATCATCAGTAAGATTATTCAGTATCAGATTTTTCCATCGGCCCATAATATGAAAAGGACCATCCAGGTCGCCAAGTATTGTGCCGAT
The DNA here is from genome assembly GCA_049661965.1 of Ferruginibacter sp. Taxonomy (GTDB): domain Bacteria; phylum Bacteroidota; class Bacteroidia; order Chitinophagales; family Chitinophagaceae; genus Ferruginibacter. Next base: position 49,185 of record JBATAS010000160.1, read on the forward strand.
TAAATAATTACGCACCAGCAACAATTCCTCTTCGTCAACCAGCTCTTCACGTAGTAATTTCATTTCCTTATATACCTCTTCAATCGTTGCTTCGCAAACATCCTTACCGGCTTCTGTACTTATCATCCAGGCCGAATCATGAATATGGTTTTGTACATAGCTGTATATGCCATAAGTGTAACCCTTGTCTTCACGGATATTACTCATCAGTCTGCTGCCGAAAAAACCACCAAACAAATTATTCAGCACCATCACTTTCATAAAATCGGGGTGATGCCTGTTAAAGAATGGCCTGGCTATTCGTATTGAGCCCTGCACACCATTAACATCATTTTGAATTCTGTATTTTTTTTCTGCAGCAGGTATTTGATCAATTACCGAAAGCTTATTATTAAATGCCTTTAGAGAAAGATCGCCAAAAGCCTTATTCAACTGCTGCTCTGCATCGTCAGGCAATTTTCCGCTCAAAAAAATCACACACTGCCCGTTAACGTAATACTCATTAAAATACGTTTTCAGCAGGCTGCTTTCCAGCGCATCAATATCCGAAGCATTCGTATATTTGCCATAGGGATGGTCTTCGCCATACAAATAAGCATCGCACAAACGGTTGGCAACAAAATCACTTTTTTGTAAACTCACACTCAGGCGTTGCCTGGAGTTTTGTTTATAAATATTTAATTCCTCTTCTTTAAAAACCGAATCGGTGATCATCTCCCTGACAACAGGAAGCAGGGCAGGCAATTGTTTACTTAACGCAGATAATGAAACAACTGCAGTTTCATTATAACAGGCCCTGTTGAGATATGCTCCGTAATATTCAAACTCCTCATTTAACTGAAATGCCGTTTTATTGCTGGTTCCGTTTTTTATTAAACTGTTGGTGGCTGATGCAATAGAATTTTGTTTTTCGAACCAGTTGCCGGCATAAAAAACCAGTTCAACCTGCAACACTTCCTGTGCGCCGGCATCAATGGCATAAACGGGCACGCCGTTATCTAAATTAAATTTCCGGTAAGGCTTAAGCTGTAAATTAAATTCAATGGCATCTTTTATTGCTGGTGCTGATTTCCTGTTCATTCAGTATTTAGTTATCAGAATAATAATACAGTGTATTAGAATTCTTCTCATCAAAAATTATGTTACTTTCTGTCTTTATTTCATCAGCTGTTACGGCACGGTACCTGTCTAATTCTTTGTTTATAAGATCTGCATTGCCCATCAGTTCGTAGAAAGCCAGGCTCTCGGAACGGCTGGCAATGCTCATGTCTTCAAATGCCATCATGCTCTCGGTTTTATTAATAACCTTATCCAGTTCCCGCTGGCTGATGCCATCCCGCTGCAGTTTAACTAGTTCTTCATTAACTGCTGCCTCGGCATCTTCCATCTTTACACCTTTAACCAGTTTGCCTGATATGGTTAATAATCCGGCATCTGTACTGCCCAAATGATAACAATCAATATTGCTGAACAATTGTTTTTCTTTTACCAACGCCTGAAACAAACGGGACGATCCGCCGCCACTTAAAATCTCGGTGATGAGATCTGCAGTGTAATAACGCATATCATTACGGGGATAAATATGCCAGCACTTATACAAAGCATCAAGCGGTACATTGGCCTTTACAGTGTTTACCCTGGCTTCGGTCTGTTTTGGCTCTGCCGGCAGGTTGCGTACATATTTTTCTCCGGCCGGAATGGGTGCAAACCATTTTTCGGTGAGCCGTTTAACTTCTTCAACTGTAACATTACCGGCAACCACCAGAATTGCATTTGATGGATTGTAATGCTTATTGAAAAATGCTTTCACATCATCAAGCGTTGCGTTTTCAATATGACTGAGTTCGGCTCCAATCGTCATCCATTTATACGGATGAACTTTATACGTAAGCTCTCTTAACTTATGCCATACATCGCCGTAAGGTTTGTTAATATAATGTTCTTTAAATTCTTCGCAAACTACCTTGCGCTGTACCTCCAGGCTTTTTTTACTGAATGCCAGCGACAACATGCGGTCGCTCTCCAGCCAAAAAGCTGTTTCTAAATTTTCGGCTGGTAGCTGACAATAATAGTTGGTGAGATCATTAGTGGTAAAGGCATTGTTTTCGCCGCCGGCCAGTTGTAATGGCTCATCGTATACCGGAATATTGATGCTGCCACCAAACATAAGATGCTCAAATAAGTGAGCAAAGCCTGTTTTGGCAGGGTCTTCATCACGGGCTCCAACATCGTACAATACATTAACAACAGCCATTGGTGTGCTTAGGTCCTGGTGAACCAACACTTTTAAACCGTTGGCAATTTCAAACTTTTCGAACTGAATCATGTGCAAATGTACGGATGAGCGTAAAACTGAAGTACATGTTTAACGAATACTTACTGTATTAATAGTTAGCTCTTTTAAAATACCGTCTCGTTTAATTAAAACCTTTACGGCTTCAAATGGTTTTTGTAAAATGTTTTTATATACCTGCATATTCAGTGAAAAGTCCTTGTTCACGGCAATAATCTCATCATTTACTTTAAAGTGCGCCTTATCGGCAGGCGAATTGGCAATTACATCTTCAACAATTATTTTTCCGCCAATATAATAGATGCCCAGCCCGGTATAGGCATAATCAAAATTTTCATTAAAATGGCTGTTGGGAGATAAATGAATTTCACGGTTGGGGTAATTAAACACCATATTAAAGCGGCGCAGCAGATCATTACCCAACAAGCCACCGGTAAAAGGATACGAGGTTACATTATAATCATCTTTGTACAAATAAACCGGTACCTGCTTGAACCGGTAAGGCCCTATTTTAACTTCCCTTATAATCGTAAGCCTCATTTGAAGCTTGCCAGCCATGCCTTCGGCCTGTGTTACAACGGGCCTGCGCTTTTTTAACAGGATGCCGCTGTCTTTAGCAAATTTTTCACTCATCAATAAACAAAGGCCGGCGCCGGTATCAAAATAAAAATTGAAGCCAAGTCTTTTTTTATCTTTTACCTCCAGCCACTGAATAGGTAAATTTGTAAACGCAGGATGCAGTAAAGTACCCTCTTTGGGATATTTTATTTTTCCAGGAGTATATACTTCTACCATGTTACTGTCGAAATCTATTTTTACAATATACCGGCTGAAGAAACTATACCCGATGATGCCGTCAACCTTTTCACCGTATACACTGCTCAATACTTCATAATCAATAACATGAAAATTCAGATTGTTTATGGTAAGCCCCGGCAGGCTGAGGCTTTGATTGAAAACAAAAGAGACCTTGCGTACCCCGCCAATACCGGTAATGCTGGTATCCGAAGGTGTTGAAACAATATTAAACTCAGCGCAGGTAGCCGAATCAAGAGATATACCACCGCTTCCGGTATCGAGGATAAAATTTAAAGTATCAGGTATATTACCAAGTACAGCCTGTAATACCATTACTCCTCCGCTGAAATGCTTAAAAGGGAATTTTGTTATAAACTGAGCATCTTCCTCGGGTAATAATTCCTGAGCCTCAGTATTTACAAAGGCAAACAAAAATAATATGACACTAAAAAAATATCTCATGCTACACTGATTCGAATTTACAACCTATTGGATGTACTTTTGCTGTTTATTACACAAATAAGGCAATATGGAATTAACTGATCTATATCAAAAAGCTCTCAGGTTTGAACAACTGACAGCAGAAGAAGGCATATTTATGTTTGAAAATGCTGCTTTAACTGAGTTGATGTTTGTGGCAGATGAATTAAGAAAAAAGCAGGTGCCACACGGAAAGGTTACCTGGCAGATAGACCGCAATGTAAATACTACCAATGTATGTATAGCCAATTGCAAGTTTTGTAACTTTTACCGAATACCCGGTCATGAAGAAGCATATATAACAGATATTGAAACCTACAAGACAAAGATTGAGGAAACGATAAAATATGGTGGAGATCAGCTTTTATTGCAAGGTGGCCATCATCCCGAACTGGGATTGAGTTTTTATGTGAACCTTTTTAAGGAATTGAAATCACTTTACCCCAATATTAAACTGCATACACTGGGGCCCCCGGAAGTAGCTCACATTACCAAGTTAGAAAAAAGTACACACCGTGAAGTACTGATGGCATTAAAAGAAGCCGGCATGGACAGCTTACCGGGAGCCGGAGCCGAAATTTTAACCGACCGTGTTCGCCGTTTGATCAGCAAAGGAAAATGTGGTGCACAGGAATGGCTGGATATTATGCATGAAGCACATAAACTCAACATCACTACATCGGCCACCATGATGTTTGGCCATGTGGAAACCCTGCTGGAACGATTTGAGCATTTAGTGAAAATAAGGGAAGTGCAAAGCCGTAAACCTGCTGCAGCAAAAGGTTTCCTCGCTTTCATCCCCTGGACCTTTCAGGATGTAGATACTTTGCTGGCAAAAATAAGAGGTGTACATAACCTGACCGCCGCTGAAGAATACATCCGTATGATTGCTATGAGCCGCATCATGCTGCCCAACATTTTAAACATACAGGCAAGCTGGTTAACTGTTGGTAAACAGGTGGCTCAAATCTGTTTGAACGGCGGCGCCAATGATTTTGGCAGCATCATGATTGAAGAGAATGTGGTTAGCGCTGCAGGTGCTCCACACCGCTTTACAAGTACAACTATTCAAACGGCCATTAAAGAGGCTGGTTTTGAACCACAGTTACGCAATCAGCAATACGAATGGCGGGAAATACCTGCTTCTATTGTTGAGCAGGTAGTAAATTATTAATCAGCATATCTCATGAAAAAAGAAAAATTAGTTCATCGTTTCAGAATGATTGGCATTGCAGAGGGTATTTCGTTTTTGGTTTTATTATTGATTGCCATGCCGCTTAAATATATATACCAGGTTCCGGAAGCTGTAAAATTTACAGGTTGGGTGCATGGTGCACTTTTTATTGCATTCCTCTATTTTGCTTTTGAAGTAATGGGAACCTGTAAGAAAAATTTTAGTTGGTTCATTAAAGCTTTTATTGCCGCCATTATACCCTTTGGTACATTTGTTTTTGATAAACAGCTGAAAAACGACCCGGCCTTGCAATAGGTTTTTCAATTTATTTTCTATATCCGATTAATATATCATATTACTTGCCCAGTCAGGATAGGCTCTGTTTACAGTAGTCTTCAACATTAAATTGCCCATCCCCTCTATTTTTTTTAAATTTGATAATCTCTTTTTACTAATACAAACAACGTATGAATACATCATTACGCAGATTAAAGTATTTTTTTGCTGCCTTCCTCGTTATTCTCAGCGGGTCATTTAATCTTAAAGCTCAAAACAAAGCTGAAACACTACACCAGTTAAATTCGCTGTTGGTAAATACAGTAATGGTAGATTTTTTTACCCCGCCGGTAGCCAGCCGCATTTATTGTTACCCTAATATTGCGTTCTATGAATGCATACGGCAGGATGATAAAACCTTGTTGTCTTTATCGGGTAAATTAAACGGATTGAGGCCAATCCCCAATGCTCCGGCAAACGGAAAGGTTGACAATTTTATTGCCGCCTGCATTGCCTATTCCTATGTTGGGCAAAACCTGGTAGGCTCTGAATATAAGCTGGAAGACTGGCGTAACCAGTTTGTTGACTCTCTCTTGCTTACAGGTGACGCAGATGTTACCCGTGCTTCTTTAGCCTATGGCCGAAGCGTAGCCGACAGTATTATCCTATGGGCAAAAAAAGACAATTACGGTCCTTCACGGGCTATGCCAAGGTTTACAAACTCTAATCAGCCTGGTACCTGGCAACCTACGCCAGCAGATTATGCACCAGCCATTGAGCCACATTGGAATACCATAAGGCCAATAACGTTAAGTTCTCCTTCGCAGTTTTCGCCTAAGGACAAGCTACCTTACAGCAGAAAAAAGAATTCGGTTTTTTATAAAACAATGATGGAGGTGTACGAGATTGTAAAAAATCTGGATACTACTCAAAAAACTATCGCCAAATATTGGGATGACAATCCAAATGTTTCTGTTAACCTGGGGCATTTGAATTATTTCATTCATAAAATTTCGCCGGGCGGGCATTGGATAATGATTACAAAACAAGCCTGTGAAGCCAGGAAAGAATCAGTAATCCGTTCATCATTAGCTTACTCACTTACTTCCATTGCATTATTTGATGCCTTTATTTGTTCCTGGGATGAAAAATTTAAAAGCAACCTGATAAGGCCAATAACCGTCATTAATGATTTTGTAGACAAAAACTGGCAGCCATATATTCAAACACCACCGTTCCCGGAATTTACGAGTGGCCATGCAGTTATTTCTAACTCAGCAGCAACCATACTTACTGGTTTATTCGGCAATGAGTTTGATTTTACCGACCTGACAGAAATTCCTTTTGGAAATGAACCCCGGCATTTCAAATCTTTTTACCAGGCTGCTGAAGAAGTAACCTGGAGCAGGGTTTACGGAGGTATTCATTATCCCGAAACTGCCCGTATCAGTATTGTACAGGGTAAAGATGTTGGCAACCATGTATTACAAATGCTTTATCCTTCAGCTGCTCTTAAATAAAAAATTATGCGTCAAATAAATTATCGGTTCTCGTTCATTTTGTTGATAATGTCTTTTTGTGTTGCTGCACAGGCGCAGCAGGCGGGCGGTCAAAAAATGTTTTCGCTTTTGCCCGCAACAAGTACCGGTATTGATTTTAGAAATGATATTGTGGAAACTCCTACGATGTTCATGTACCTCTATGAAAACTTATATGTGGGTGGCGGTGTAAGCATTGGCGATATTAATAACGACGGGCTGCCCGATATTTATTTTTCGTCAACCCTTGGATACAACAAACTATATCTGAACCTGGGAAATTTTAAGTTCCGGGATATTACAGAATCAGCAGGTGTAAATGGTGGCCAGGGTATTAAAACAGGCATCAGCATGGTTGATATTAATAACGATGGCTACCTGGATATTTTTATCTGCAAGTCGGGATATAAAGATCCGAGGTTGAGAACAAAAATCCTTTACATCAATAATAAGAATCTCACTTTTACCGACAAGGCCGCTGAATATGGATTGGATGAATCGAGCTTTACCATGCAGGCCTATTTTTTTGATTATGATATGGATGGCGATAAGGATGTGTATTTTTTAGATCACCCCGATGATTTCAGCAAATCCATGACCATACCGGCAACCATGGAGAACGGTAAAATTGTGTATGCACAGGATACCAATACCGTTTTTGTAAGCGACAGGCTTTTTGAAAACCGTAACGGCAAATTTGTTGATGTTACAAAAAAAGCTGGTCTTATAAACCATGCTTTTGGTTTAAGTGCTGCTATTGCCGATATTAACGGCGATGGCTGGCCGGATATTTATACTGCTAACGATTTTAATAAACCCGATTTCATATACATCAATAACCGCAACGGAACATTTACCAATAAAATGACTTCTTATCTGCGGCATACGAGTTTTTCGGCCATGGGTTCCGATATCAGCGATATTAATAACGACGGACACGAAGATATTTTTGTGGTGGATATGGCCAATGATGACCCTATCAGGCAAAAACAGTTATTTGCAGTAAACCAGAACTACGATAAGTTTGAGTTGATGCTCAAATATGGTTTGTATTATCAATACCCACGTAATAGCTTTCAGCTTAACAATGCCGACGGCACTTACAGTGAAATTGGCAACTACTCCGACATTGCCGAAACCGAATGGAGCTGGGCCCCGCTGTTTGCCGATTTTGATAATGATGGCTGGAAGGACCTGTATATTACCAATGGGTTAAAACGTGATATCACCGATTGGGATTATAAAGTATTTGTGCTTGATTCTATTATCAATACTATGAACACGGGTAAATCTGTTGATCTGAATAGCTGGCTCAAAACTATTCCATCAGTACCTACAAAGAATTATTTTTATCATAATAATGGCAGTTTAAAATTTGATAACTACACCGATGTGTGGAGTGATTCGCCGACATCTTTTTCAAATGGCGCCGCCTATGCCGACCTGGATAATGATGGAGACCTTGACCTGGTTGTGAATAATGTTGATGGCCCCGCCTTTGTTTTTAAAAATAATAGCCGTGAGCAATCTGTAGCTTCATCAAATTTTCTGCGGTTCCGTTTTTATAAAAGTCCTGGGTCTAATAATGAAGTGTATGGCGCTACTGTAAAACTTACCGATGCCGATGGTAAAATACAGTTTCAGCATTATCATCCGCAACGTGGTTTTTTATCCAGTGTAGAACATGTGCTGCATTTTGGAACCGGTGCCGATGCCGTAATTGCAAAGGCTGAAATAACCTTCCCCAATCAAAAGAAAATTATACTGGAAAATGTTACCGTCAACCAGGAGTTAACGCTCTATGAATCGAATGCTGTTAATATGAATGCGGGTATTGCTTCAAAACCTGCAGTAAGCTTTAAAGATATCAGTAAGACGGGAGTTTTAAAATACACACAAACAGAAAGCGATTTTATAGATTTTAAAAGAGAGCCGCTCATCCCTTACAAGTGCAGCCGCAAAGGGCCTTATTACAGTAAAGCTGATGTAAACGGAGATGGCCGGGAGGATTTATATATTGGAGGTTCATCTGGTGCCGAAGGGAAACTGATGATACAGAATTCCATTGGTGCCTATAGCGAAAAAAAGCAAAGCGAGTTTTTAGTTGATAAGAAATATGAGGATATGAATTCAGTTTTCTTTGATGCTGATGGCGATGGTGATATGGACTTATATGTAGTTAGCGGCGGCGCCGAATTTAAAGCCGGAAGCGATTTGTATCAGGACCGTTTGTATCTGAATGATGGAAAAGGGAATTTTAAAAAAGCTGCCAATGCATTACCGGCAATTGGTTTTAACGGATCATCTGTTACCGCTTTTGATTTTGATGGCGATGGCGATCTTGATCTTTTTGTAGGCGGCCATGTTTTGCCAGGTGTGTTTCCAAAACACGACCGAAGCATGTTGTTGCAAAACAATAAAGGCGTTTTTAGCGATGTAACAAATCAGTTTGCAAAGTCTTTACTCAGCCCCGGTATTATTAACCAGGCCATTTGGGCCGATGTGGATGGTGATGGTAAAAAAGAATTATCCATCAGCGGCGAATGGATGTCGCCGGAGATTTATGGTTACGAAGGCGGACAGTTTACTAAAAAACAAATCAGTGTTCATATTAAACTCCCTTCAAAAAAAGATACACTTATCAGTATGAACGCACTTAGTGGCTGGTGGTATAATATGAAGGCCGAAGATTTAAACAATGATGGCAAGCTTGATTTTGTTTTAGGAAATCGTGGCACCAACTCTTCCATAAAAGGAAATATTTATGAGCCTTGTACCATTTATGCCAAGGACTTTGATAATAACGGAAGCTACGATGCCATACTGGGCTACTATAATCAGGGCCAATGTTACCCCATCTACAGCCGTGACCAACTGATGGACCAGGTACCCAGTATGCGTAAGAAATTTGTTCGCTACCGTGACTATGCCGGAAAAACCATGGATGGTATCTTAACCGAACAGGAGAAAAAAGATATGGACGTGTACAAAACCAATTTCTTTGAATCGGGCGTGTTGATGAACGAAGGTAACGGTGTTTTTCGTTTTATTCCTTTTCCCGAAAGAGCTCAGTTCTCAACTATTAATGATTTGATTGTTGATGATATTGACAATGATGGCATACAGGATATTTTGGTTTGTGGTAACAGTAACGACCCCGCAGTAATGGTCGGCGTATACGATGCCACATCTGCTTTATTATTAAAAGGAATTGGCAGCGGAAATTTTACCGCCGTATCGCCTGCCGAAAACGGTTTAACTGTAATTGGCGAATCACGTAAAATGGTTTACCAGAAAGATAAAGGAAAAACTACATTGATCTTTTTAAAGAATGATGATGCGGCGCAGGTGTTTATGAAGGAGTAAAGTTTTTGCCCACAAAGAATTGCAGATAAGTATAAAAAATGCCAGTAAATATAAAAGCTGAAGTTGCTTCTAATGGATTTGCGACTTTTGAGAATGTATTTTCCGAAACCGAAATTGCTGAAATGCTTCATGTTATTTCGTTAGCAAATACATCAAACCCTACTTTCCGAAAAGGCGAAGACCTCTTTGCTATAAGACAGTTTTTAAAAGAAATCCCTGTTATAAAACAAATAGTTTTCAATGACAATCTAAAATCATTGATATCAAATCATTTTGGGAAAGACTATTTTGTTGTCAAGTCGATTTACTTTGATAAACCCGAATCGTCAAATTGGTTTGTGTCATACCATCAAGACCTTACTATTTCTGTTGATAAAAAATTTGATATTGAAGGGTTTGGCCCTTGGACGACAAAACAGAATCAATTTTCAGTACAGCCTCCATTACATATTTTAGAAGACAACTTTACGGTTCGAATTCATCTTGATGATACCAACAATGAAAACGGTGCATTAAAAATCATTCCCAAGTCACATTTAAATGGAATTTACAAACATGATAAAATTGAACTTGCTGACAAAGTTCAAACAGTTTGTTCGGTTAAGAAAGGTGCTGTTATGATTATGAAGCCATTATTGTTTCATTCATCAGGCAAAACTACAAACAATCAAAAAAGGCGGGTAATTCATATTGAATTCAGCCGAAGCTCATTACCCGGAAATCTAAATTGGTCTGAGTATACAGCTTGCCTTTGCGATTCAACTGAAAAATAAAAGTGATAAGAATAAGTTGATCTATGGCTTAAGGTTTCAGCAATATTTTTTTAAACTTCTCTATCTCCGCAATTTCTGTTGCCGGAATATTTTCGTTATTATCAAATTTCGATTTTAAAAAAAGCAGTCTTTTGTGTTGCGGAAATTTTTCTAAAATAGCAGCAAGCATTTCACCCACCGCCATATCTTTTACAGGCAAGGGGGCGGTTATTGTTGCAGCGGCTCTTTCCCTGGTTGGCTTTTTTTTGATGATGGCTTCCAGTGTGGCAATTTTGGCCTGAGATATGGATTCGGTTTTTAAAGCCTTGCTGTGCAAACCTTCCAGTTGCTTTTTGCTTAACCCGCCACGGTTGCAGTATTGTTGGTACAGGCTGTTTACAAAATTTGAATTTGGGTGGGCTGCCGTCATCTCCTTTAATATCGTTAAAAGTATATCCATCTATATGGATGTGAATGTAGGAAAACTTTTATTGCCGGTGATTTTAACTTCATCTCCTGTATAAATCCATTTCCCAACTTCTGATGGCGGTAAATAACAATCAACTGACAAATAATAGGAATGGCTATAATTTTCCAGTGACGACCATGCAGGAAGACTGGCAGCCCTATAATTGGCAAATGATTTTTGAAAGCCCTGTACAACATCGCCTGTTTGCGGATGACGGCTTGGCACTACACACCTTGCACGTGGACTCAAACCCATTATCAACACATCTCCAATTGTAAACTCCACAGCAGTTTCCTGTTCAAAAAAAAGACGGTCTTCCCAAAAGGCCGGCACATTGTTGATTTCTAAGGTAGCCCTGAAACGTTTTCTCAGTTCAGTAATCTCCATTCCGTTAAACCAATCCGAAACTGTTTTCAGGCTGGATGTTGAAAGAATCGTCATGCCGCTTTTATCCGGTACATCTAAAAACCTGCCCTCTGTATTTTTATGCAGCTTAACTGGCATACCAAAAAATGAGGAGAGGTATTCGTCAATATCTTCTGTTTGATCAAGTAAAGAAAATTGATACCATCTGGTTTCCGATTCGTGTTTGAATGAAATGGTTTGATTTGTAAAATCAATGTTCATCCGCAGCAGATGTACCAATGGATTCTTTTTGCCATTTACGTATTTGCCGTTACTGTCTTTAATGGCATATTCTCTGTCGTGCAGTAAACAACCTCCAATACCAATTTGTGCTTTTTGTAATGATATCCCGTCAAGTGACTTAACCGGATAGACGCTGATCTTATTAATACATGGCTTTGGTTCCATAAAATTTATACCCTCAATTTAACAAAGAAATTATGAAAAGGCCTTGCTGTTTTATCTGTTTCGCTTTTAGGCAAACCGTTAAGAAAATCTTAAGACTGCCGAGGTTTACAGTTTCCATTTAAACATCAAAACCCTAAGCCCGTCTTATATGAAACAATTAAAATTACTTATTATGAAAAAATATTTACACTTTGAGATTTCAAAAACAGAAACCATCATTTTTATTGCCATCCTTGGCTGGATCATAGCTTCCTGCTTTGTTCCATTGCCCGAAGTAAATTCGCTGGGCAAATAATTACAAAACTATTGTATAAGGTAGCGGCAGAGTCAAAAACCCTGCTATCTTATACAATATTATTGTATATGTACCGTTACATTAAATACAAATCATTTATTTCTATGACAAGACCCAGGTACAAGGCAAAATCCGACCATGTAATAGTGCAGGCAATAAAGAACTTTATAGGTAAGATCAGGCAAAATCCTGATATTTATCCGATACGATACTATAAGAAAAACCGCAAATTTCGTAATACTTATAACGGGCCTGCCGTAAAATAACTATACAGGCACGGAAATTACCCTGCTAAAGATTCAGCAAAACTGCTCTTGACAGGATGTATGTGGAATTTGTACTTTTGATATTGAAAAATCCAATGTATGAAAAACTATACCACAAAACAGAGTTTTAACTTTAATACAGTATTAAAGTTTTTTGGACAGGCATTTAAAAGCCTGTTTGAATCAAGCCACAACAGGGAGTTTAAAAGATTGAAAGATTTTATCGCTTCATAATAAGCGCCCCCTTGTTTTACTCTTTCAGTTTTAACTGAACAGATATTCCACATCAGCTTTAGAGAGGGCTTTTACAAAGCTGGCGTCATCTGCAATTAACTCGCTTGCCAATTTACGTTTGCGTTCCTGCAACTCGAGTATCTTATCTTCAATCGTATCCACGCAAATCATCCTGTAAGCAAAAATGTTCTTGGTCTGGCCAATACGGTGTGTGCGGTCAATGGCCTGTTGCTCTACTGCCGGGTTCCACCAGGGATCAACTATGTACACATAATCGGCAGCGGTTAAATTTAAACCCACACCACCCGCTTTCAACGAAATAAGAAATACCCTGCACTCATCATTGTTCTGAAAGTTCTGAATGGCTTTTTCCCTGTCGGGTGCCGATGTACTTCCATCAAAATATTCAAAGGGTATATTGTCTTTTATAAGTTTCTTTTTTATTAAGCCCAGCATACCTAAAAATTGTGAAAAGATCAATGCCTTATGATCACCTATATTCTCTTCGATCTCCCTGGCCAGTTCATCCAATTTTATGGAATGATTGGGAAATTTTTCTTCTTCATTTAAGATAGCCGGGCTGTCGCAGATCTGGCGAAGCTTCATTAAACCCTGTAAAATGGTCAATTGCGACCTGCCGATTC
>JBATAS010000161.1:0-3384 GCA_049661965.1 Ferruginibacter sp.
AAATAATTGTAGGCGTAATACTGACTGCAAAAACAATCAGCATTACAAAAGCTGCAATTTTTTTTATGACAAGGTTTTTAATCAAAGTTTATTTTTTGCTACAATGTTGCAAATATAGAATTTCTCGTTGAATTTTGGAAAACATATTTACTTTTTTACGCAGGCGGAAAACTTTAGAAAGAACCCATTATTGGGCAATAGAAAAAGTATCCCGTTTGCTATTAAAAAATTCTTTAAACTTAAAACAATCAACTTTTGACTGTTTGCCGAATGTGATTTTTGAACTATAAATAAAATGGACAGGGATTATATCTGAATATAATCTCTCTTCTTCCCTGATAGAAGCTATATCCCATTTTTGAACTAGCTCAATTGTATATTTCGTAAATAATTTGTCTTCATTAAAATTAAATCCGGATTTTGGAAAATATTCATATTGTAAAGCCCCTTTTCTGTTCCATAATCTACCTCTGTAACTTCCATCTTGAATATCATAGCTTTCTATGACATATAAGGTGTCTTGATTGTAATTTATAAAACCTAGTTTGTCATTATTGTATAATTCCATTCTGAGACTATGAAAAGTTTTAATCTTGGATTTCCTCACTTTTGAGCATTTTTTTTCTAACTGCTTGGACATAGTTGGAAAACTCTGTGAAGAGCAAGAGTAAAGTCCAAATATCATTGCAATATTAAATAGCAGGAATCGCAGCTTCATAATGAAATCATTTTTTGTAAATGCCGGTGCCTTGTCTTTGATAAGGGTCTAAAGTCCTATAAAACTACACTTAAATTTTATTCTTGGATTGAATAGCTTGTCTGATTTAATTGATTATTTTAGTTACCCGATGTGCCACTTGTGTAGAAACAAATAGGCGATAAAACCCTAATATTTTTTTACAATACTGTGATTTACAATTTTCAACTAACTTCAATACAAAACTTATATCATGCCTCAATATATCTTAGCCCTCGACCAGGGAACCACTAGCAGCCGTGCTATTATTTTTAATGAAAAGGGTGCTATCATTAGCACTGCACAAAAAGAATTTACACAAATATTTCCGCAGCCGGGCTGGGTTGAGCATGATGCCAATGAGATATGGAGTACACAACTGGGTGTTGCTGCAGAAGCCATAAGCAAGGCAGGTTTGTTGCCCGAGGATATTGCAGCCATTGGCATTACCAATCAACGGGAAACCACAGTTGTTTGGGAACGTGCAACCGGCAAACCTATTTACAATGCCATTGTTTGGCAGGACAGAAGGACTGCATCTTTCTGCGATGAACTCAGAGCAAAGGGACTGGATAAAATCATACAGGAAAAAACAGGGTTGATTGTTGACGCCTATTTTTCGGCGAGCAAAGTAAAATGGATTTTGGATAATGTGGATGGCGCAAGAACTAAAGCAGAAAAAGGCGAATTGTGTTTTGGTACGATTGATACCTGGCTGATATGGAACTTAACCAAGGGACAGATTCATGTTACCGATGTGTCTAACGCATCACGTACCATGCTTTGTAATATTCATACGCTGCAATGGGATGGCGAGCTGGAAAAAATATTTAATATTCCCGGCAATATGTTGCCGCAGATACGCAGCAGCAGCGAAGTGTACGGCAAAACCCAAAACATACTCACCTCACATAATATTCCTATTGCCGGTATTGCCGGCGATCAGCAGTCGGCCTTATTTGGGCAGATGTGTACGCAGCCGGGCATGGTAAAAAATACCTATGGCACGGGTTGTTTTATGTTGATGAATACCGGAGAGAAACCGGTTGAATCGAAAAATAATTTATTAACCACCGTTGCCTGGAAAGTAAACGGCATTACCCATTATGCTTTGGAAGGCAGCGTATTTATTGCCGGTGCTGTTGTGCAATGGTTAAGAGATGGGTTGGGCATTATAAAAAAATCTGCCGATGTGGAAGAGCTTGCATTAAAAGTTAAAGACAATGATGGTGTTTATGTGGTGCCGGCATTTACCGGCCTGGGTGCACCGCATTGGAAACAGGATGCAAAGGGAACCATCACCGGATTGACGAGGGGCAGCAACGCCAGTCATATTGCCCGTGCTGCACTGGAGAGCATTGCTTTTCAAACAATGGATGTACTGAAAGCCATGGAAGCCGATTCAGGAATCTCTATTAAAGAATTAAGGGTTGATGGCGGTGCAACTGCCAATGATCTGCTGATGCAGTTTCAGGCTGATATTTTAGATACAAAAGTGCTGCGGCCAAAGGTTACCGAAACTACGGCACTGGGTGCGGCATACCTGGCTGGCCTTGCAGTTGGTTACTGGAAAAGCATTGATGATATTCAACAGCAATGGCAGATTGATAAAACTTTTGTTGCTTCTATGGAAGATGAAAAAAGAAAGACATTATCAAAAGGCTGGCAGAATGCGGTGAATACAACCATCAGTAACTGCGAAAAAAATATTTAAATCCGGATAAGTTTTACCAAACCCCGACTGCGGCTTTGGCCCCATCGGCGGTTAAAAAGAGATTTCTATTTATGAACAGGAACGAGATGCTCCAACGATTAAAAGGGGGGCTAGAATGGGATATCGTCATCATTGGCGGTGGTGCCACCGGCCTGGGCACGGCTGTAGATGCTGTCAGCCGTGGTTATAAAACTTTATTACTGGAGCAACATGATTTTGCAAAAGGAACATCCAGCCGCTCAACCAAATTAGTGCATGGCGGCGTACGCTATCTGGCACAGGGAAATATAAAATTAGTAAGAGAATCACTTAAGGAAAGAGGTTTGTTATTGAAGAATGCACCGCATGTTTGCAGCAGCCTTTCATTTGTATTGCCCTGTTACAGCCTTTGGCAAAAAATGTATTATGGTATTGGTTTAAAATTATATGATCTGATGTCGGGGAAACTTAGTTTAGGCAAAACAAAGATCATCTCTTCAAAAAAAGCAAAAGAATTATTGCCAACAATCAATTCAGAAAAATTAAGTGGAGCCATTGTTTACCAGGACGGACAGTTTGATGATGCCAGGCTGGCGATCAATCTTGCCCAGACAGTAGTTGAACATGGAGGTACAGTAATAAATTATGGCAGGGTTACCAGTCTTGTAAAAGAAAATAAAAAAATAACCGGTGTAAAACTGGTTGATGAAATTGATGGTAAAAAATATGAAGCAAAATGCAAAGTGCTGATTAATGCCACTGGTGTTTTTACAGATGATGTATTGCATATGGATGATGAAGATGCAAAAAATATTATCCTGCCGTCGCAGGGTATTCATTTGGTATTTGATAAAAAATATTTTCCCGGTAATGCGGCAATGATGATTCCCAAAACATCGGATGGCCGGGTTTTATTTGCAGTGCCCTGGCATGATAAAGTGATTGTGGGTACAAC
>JBATAS010000162.1:0-8326 GCA_049661965.1 Ferruginibacter sp.
TAAATTAAAACCCTGTACCCGGGGTTTTAATTTTGTTTATGTAAGAAATATCAACCCGGAAAATGTTAAAGTCTTTGTTTTAACAATAATGCTTTTTAGTTTTCTGTAAATTTATAATCAATATAAAATAACAGTATGAAAAATTTTAAACACTTTAAGTTAAGTTTATTAATGCTTGGAACCTTGATGCTATCAGTTGGGGTTTTTGCCCAGCGGGGCAGGGGACATTATAAACCTTATAAATACCATCATCGTAATTATGTTTCAATTCGTGTAGCGCCCAGGTATAATTACCGCCCTGCATACAGGTCGTACTACAGGCCGGTACAGGTATACAGTCCACGATACAGAACTGTTTACCGCAGGCCGGTTGGCTATATACATTTCGGGCCGGTATTTGGAGTAAGAATTAATGTATTGCCTGTTGGTTACAGTCGGGTATATGCAGGCTCTGTGCCATACTATTATAATCAGGGAGTCTATTATCGTTATTACAGTAATGGAGGTTACGAAGTTGTTGCTCCGCCATTAGGCGCAAGTGTAAACCGGCTGCCCTCAAACGCAAAAATCACCATAATTGACGGACAAAAATATTACGAACTGGGAGGTACGTATTACCAGGAAGAAATTGCAGATAATAATAAACTCACATACAGGGTAGTTGGTACCGCTGGAGTTTTAAATACCGGTAATGTAAACCAGGATGACGAACTGAATGCCTACGATGAGGTGATTCCGGCATTAGGCAGCAGGTTTGATGAATTGCCCGGAGATGCAAAGCTGCAGGTAATTAATCAGCAAAAATATTTTGTAACCGCCTCGGGTATTTATTATAAAGAAGTTATTGAAGGCGATAAACTAAGGTATGAAGTAACTACAGTAGAATAGAAGAATCTTCAAAACAATTTTATACAAACAGGCAGAAATTAATTTCTGCCTGTTTGGTTTTACAGCCAATTGCATTTGTTCCCGCTTTAGCAATCAGGCTAAGTTCATTCTTCTTACCTTTGCAGCCTAAATGTTAAGCTATATGAAAGAAGTGTATATTATTTCGGCGGTTCGTACACCCATGGGCAGTTTTGGCGGTTCCTTAAAAGGATTTACTGCTACGCAGTTAGGTGCTTTTGCTATTAAAGGTGCTTTGGAAAAAGCAGCTGTAAAACCAGAAATTGTTAATGATGTATTGATGGGCTCTGTTATTCAGGCAAATCTGGGACAGGCACCGGCCCGCCAGGCAGCAAAATTTGCGGGTTTACCAAATGAAGTGAACTGTACCACAGTAAATAAAGTTTGTGCCAGCGGTATGAAAGCCATCGCACAGGCTGCTCAAAGTATTTTATTGGGCGATGCTGATATTGTTGTGGCTGGAGGAATGGAAAGTATGAGTAATGTTCCGTTTTATGTTGATAGTATGCGTTGGGGAAATAAATATGGCAATACAAATTTAATTGATGGTTTAGCCAAAGATGGTTTAACCGATGTATATGATGGCAAAGCGATGGGTAATGCAGCTGAATTATGTGCTTCAACCTGTGGCGTAAGCCGTGAAGAACAGGATGCATTTGCTATTGAAAGTTACAAACGCAGCCAGGCAGCAACCGAAGCCGGTAAATTTGAAAATGAAATTGTGCCGGTTCAAATTCCGCAACGCAAAGGTGATCCTGTGGTTTTTGCTAAAGACGAAGAACCGTTTAATGTAAAGTTTGATAAGATAGCTTCATTAAAGGGGGCTTTTCAAAAAGACGGAACAGTAACTGCTGCCAATGCTTCTACCATGAACGATGGAGCTGCTGCTTTGGTTTTAATGAGCAAAGAAAAAGCAGATGAGCTGGGTTTAAAACCAATTGCAAAAATTTTAAGTTATGCCGATGCAGAGCAGGCTCCGGAGTGGTTTACAACAACACCTGCTTTAGCAGTACCGAAAGCTGTTGCCAAAGCCGGTTTAAAAATGGAAGACATTTCTTTCTGGGAATTAAATGAAGCATTTTCTGTTGTTGGCATTGAAAACAGCCGTCGCATGAAATTAGATCCGTCAACGGTTAATGTAAACGGGGGAGCAGTTTCCATGGGACACCCGTTAGGTTGCAGCGGTGCAAGAATAATTGTTACCTTGATAAATGTGTTAAAACAAAATAATGCTAAATATGGTGCTGCAGGTATATGCAATGGCGGTGGCGGTGCCAGTGCCATGGTGATAGAAAACATTTAAGCTTATTAGTATATAAGTAAAAGGCTTCCTGTACAGGAAGCCTTTTTTATAAATGGTATTTAATAATCTTACAAATAAGTTAACTTCGACATTCAATAAAAAACACAAAATGAAATATTTATTAAGCCTTTTTGTACTGGCAGCATGTACAGTTAATGCCCAGACAAACGATTCTGCTTACAGTATTTTTGGCAAGTTTGAAAAAGTGAAAAAGGGTAAAATATACCTGACGGTTTATGGTGAGAATGGTGCTGTTAAAGATTCAACAGAGATAAAAAAAGGTTTTTTTACATTTAAAGGATTTGTTCAGAAGCCTTCCACTGCTTTTTTAACCATGCCTGATCATAAAAATGATAACCTGCGGTTTTTTGTAGAACCGGTAAAAATGACGATCAGCGGAAAAGGAGATAAACTAAATGACCTTGTAATTGCAGGATCGGTTTTAAACACCGATAATAAAAAATTAAGCGAATCTTTAAAACCGGTAAATGCCGAAGAGGAAAAATATTATGCAGCTTATTCCGAAGCATCAAAAAGTAAAAATCAAAAAGTGCTCGACAGTCTGGATGCACTGGAAGATGTAATGACAAAACGTAAAAGGGCCGTAATAAAAGAATTTGTATTGGCAAACCCCGGTTCAATACGCAGTGCCATGGCTATTTCGGAAAACTATGGCTATTATGCCGAAGCCGATGAAGTAGAACCTTTGTATACTGCATTATCAGCTTCTGTTAAATCATCGGTTGCGGGTGAGAATGTAAAAAAGATGCTTGATATTTATAAAACTGTGGCTATAGGTCAGATGGCTCCGGATATTACACAACTTGATACAACCGGCAAATCGTTAAGTCTTTCATCGCTCAGAGGAAAATATGTATTGGTTGATTTTTGGGCAAGCTGGTGTGGCCCTTGCCGTAAGGAAAATCCGAATATTGTAAAAGCATACCAGGCTTACCATCCCAAGGGGTTAGAAATTTTCGGAGTATCGTACGATAATGAAAAAGGCGTAGCCAAATGGAAGAAAGCCATTGTGGACGATAACCTTACCTGGAAGCAGGTAAGCGATTTGCAAGGCTGGAAAAATGCAACATCAGATCAGTATTACATAAAAGCAATTCCATCAAATCTTTTACTTGATAAAGAAGGTAGAATAATTGCAAAAAACCTGTTTGGTGACAAACTGACTACCAAACTGGCTGAGTTAATGAATTAAAACTTTGCTATAAAATTTTAAAAACCGCTTTTAACAGGCGGTTTTTTCATTTTATACCAATACCTATTTTAAAACAACCTTTGTTAACTTTGAGTAACAAATTATTATGACCCGTTTTATTTTTATCATTACACTAATTGCAGGTATTGTTGCCTGCTTCGGATTTTATAATACGCCTGCTCTTTCAAATGCGCAGGAAGTTAAACAGCTTTACCTGAAACATACTGCTGAATTTATCACAGAAACAAAAGCATTGCAGAAAGCCATTGAAGCTGGCAATGAAAAAAATATTCAGGCTCAGTTTTATAAAACCAGGGCTGCATACAAGCAGATGGAGACCTTGGTGGAATATTATTTTCATTTTTATGCAGCTAAATTAAACGGCCCGCCCATTCCTTATTTTGAAGAGGAAGAAGCCGATATGCCCAAACAGGAACCTGTTGGTATGCAGGTTATGGAAGAAATGATCTTTGCCGGTTTTAAAGATGCTGATAAAGAAGTTTTGAAACAGGAAGCATCTGAGCTCGTAAGATACGCTATTGAATTGCCTACCATCGGGGAATCTTTTGCATTTGATGACGCAAATATTTTTGATGCTTTTGTTGAAGAGCTATTCAGAATTACAGCATTGGGCATTACGGGTTTCGATTCACAAACGGCTGTAAACGGATTGCCCGAATGCAGGTGGGCATTGAACGGCCTTCAACAATACCTTTCCATTTATAAGGACGAGTTTAATAAAATTAAACCGGGGCAGTTCGAAAACCTGAACCAACTTTTAGCTAAGGCCCAAACAACCTTAAATCTCAACAAAGATTTTAATGCGTTCAACAGGATGGATTTTATTATCAATTGCCTTGACCCACTTACAAAACTGGTAGGCGGTTTTAAATTGTTTAATGAACTGAACGATAACCAGGGAGGCCCTTATTACAGCGCTATCCGCAAAAACAATTCCATGTTTGATGCCAGGGCATTTAACGTAAATCGCTTCCTAGATGATTATTCTACATCGCCTCAAAAAATTGAACTGGGCCGTAAACTTTTTTTTGATACACAACTTTCTTCCAATGGTGAAAGAAGCTGCGCCACCTGTCATCAGCCCGGAAAAGCCTTTACCGATGGCTTAACTACAAGCCTTGCTTTAGACGGTCACACACAGCTACCACGCAATGCGCCAACTTTGTGGAATACAGCTTTGCAGCGTAATCTTTTTCACGATAGTCGCAGCCGTACGTTGGAAGGGCAGGTGATGGAAGTATTAAATAACGCAAAAGAAATGCACGGCTCGGCCCAAACAGTAGCTGAAGGAATAATTATACAGCCGGAGTACAGCATGATGTATCAAAGAGCATATCCGGGTGCAAAAAAGCTAAAGGCAGCAGATAATATCTGTAATGCCATTGCCTGTTACGAAAGAACGCTGGTTGCTCTTAACAGTAAGTTTGATAAACAAATGAATGGTAAGCCAATCATGACTAAACCAGAAATAAACGGCTTTAATTTATTTATGGGCAAAGCTAAATGTGGTACCTGTCATTTTATGCCGCTGTTCAGTGGGGCCAAGCCTCCGCGTTATTTTTATATGGAAAGCGAAGTGATTGGCGTGCCATCAGCAAATGTCAAAAAAAATGCTAAGCTTGACGCAGATTCGGGACGTTATTTAACCACCGGTTATCCTATACATATGTTTTCATTTAAAACAGCTTCGTTGCGTAATATTGCTTTAACAGCACCTTATATGCACAATGGTGTTTTTAATACATTAGAAGAAGTAATTGATTTTTATAACGACGGAGGAGGAAAAGGTCTGCATATCGAACCCGAAAACCAGTCGTTACCGTTTGATAAACTCAATCTTACCAAAAAAGAAAAAACAGATATCATACTGTTTATGAAGACCCTTACTGATACAACGGGCAAATACTAAATAACAATTTGCTCATCTGCCACTGATAAGATAAATTTGCACCTACTTAAATAAATAAAACAATGCGTCAGATTGCCTTTAGAGAAGCCCTTAGAGAAGCCATGCAGGAAGAAATGCGTAGAGATGAACGTGTACTGCTGATGGGAGAGGAAGTAGCCGAATATAACGGTGCTTATAAAGTGAGCCAGGGTATGCTGGATGAATTTGGCGAAAGGCGGATAATTGATACGCCTATTGCAGAGTTGGGTTTTACGGCTATAGCTGTTGGAGCTGCTCAAAACGGGTTGCGTCCGATAGTTGAATATATGACCTGGAACTTTGCGGTATTGTCTTTAGATCAAATTTTAAATACAGCTTCTAAAATGCTGGCAATGAGCGGAGGACAGGTTGGTTGCCCAATCGTTTTTCGTGGAGCAAATGGAAGTGCAGGCCAGTTAGGAGCACAGCATTCAACGGCTTTTGAATCGATGTATGCCAACATCCCGGGCTTAAAAGTTATCTCTGTATCCAATCCATACGATGCTAAAGGGTTACTAAAAAGTGCTATCAGGGATGATGATCCGGTTATTTTTATGGAGAGTGAAGTAATGTATGGTGATAAAGGTGAAGTGCCTGAAGAAGAATACCTGTTACCAATTGGTAAAGCCTTTATCAAAAGAGAAGGTAAAGATGTTACTATTGTTTCGTTTAATAAAATGATGAAGATAGCTTTAGGTGCGGCAGAAGAACTGGCTAAAGAAGGCATTGAAGCCGAAGTTATTGATCTGGCTACTATTCGTCCGCTGGATTGGTTTACCATTTTAGAAAGTGTAAAAAAGACAAACCGACTGGTTATTGTAGAAGAACAATGGCCTTTTGCTTCTGTATCATCCGAAATAAGTTACCGCATTCAAAAAGAAGGATTTGATTACCTGGATGCACCCATCCGCAGAATAACATCGGCCGATGCGCCAATGCACTATGCACCAAACCTGGTTGCAGCTTATTTACCCGATGTACCAAGGACAGTTAAACTGGTTAAAGAAGTAATGTATATGAAGAAATAGGTTTAATTCACTGAATGATAAATTACCAGCAGCTGCAATAACACAATACGTTTATTGCAGCTGTTTTAATATTAACATCTTCCTGTACTATTATTTTATACTTTTAGCAGCAACTTAAACTGCAGCATAGCCGCAGATACTTAATGAAAGGTTTATTATAAATACAGTAAAGGTTTATTAAAAGGCTTATAATTATTTATAAAAAAACTATACATTTGAAAATGCCTTATTTCTCCCTGATAAAAGCCGGAATATACAGTATATGCTTGTGCCTGTTGTTTTCCTGCAGCAGCTTAAAACCTGCACAGTTAACCGCGGTTGAAAAATATACCATTGTTACAAAAGGCGTATCAACCATCCCATCCGATTTATATTTCAGGGTTTATCAATTACGGTCGCAGGCGCAGTCAATACAATTGAGTGGTATTATAGCTACTAATCAATCTGAAAAGGAAAGTGTGGAAGCATTGCAGCTGGATTTTAAAGACAAGTTTAAATTTTTAGACCTGGTAGATTCTTTTTCTTATGCTTACAGGATTGTTGGTAATTATGCATCGCTGGTTCATGCTTTGATCAATGAATCGTATTTGAAAGAGTTTGTAAAAGATAAAAAACAATGGCAATCTTCTTTTGATGGATTAGTAACCAATTACAATGCGGCCTGTGTAAAACGGGTGCCTCCGGCAAAACCAATTCCGTCATCGGTTGGCAGAATAGCTTCCACCATTATTCAGGAGTTGGGTACTGTAAAAATAAAATCGTTACAAAAAAAATACCTGAAAACTGCTATAAGTACAGCACGTGAGCCTTTTGAAGGTATTTGCGATGATTTTTTAAATACAGATATTCCTAAAATACGCCGGGAATTGCTGAGTCTGCCTTCGTTCATCAATGAAAATTATAAGGACTTTCTGAATCATGTAAAAATTTATGAATCGCAGCAGGGTAATAATCCTTATAACTATTACCGGTCTTACCTGCCGGTTTATGCCAACTGGCAATTACAGTTAAAAGAATTGAATATACTTGTTGATAAGCTTGAAATCTGTATACGAAGTTTACGCAACGGTTACGGAGTTTTAGAAACATATATCAGTACCGAAAATCCCGGCAGCGAATTACCTGCCGAATTAAAAAAACTTGATAAGGACTATGTAAGCCTTACAGAAACAATTGCCAGGTTTGCCGATGCCCGGGAAAAATTATTCAAAATATCTTACTAAAATAATAATTATGCTACAGCATTTTGGTAAAATAAAAACAGGCTATGTTATATTGCTTACGGTTGTTTTTTTTGGATTGATATCCTGCAACAGTGGCGAAAGTACTGTGAGTTATGAAGATGGTGCCAACGAAAAAGTGAGTGACAGTATCAGGGAAATCAACAGTACTAATACAGGTGCATCGCCTTTTGATGACGGAGCCATTAATAAATTCCCCAACTTAACCGAAGAAGAAAGAGCTGAAAGACAAAAGCTCATCAACATGCAGATAGATTCAACCTATGCAGCTATAACAATGCTGGACGAATTAAAAGCAGAGATCAACACAGAAACATCAACTGTGTTAACTGTGGCCGAGAGAAATAAAAAATCGAAAGCCATCTTTAACATCAATATTATTCAAAACGAACTTACCAGGGCGCTTGATGCATCTATATTGGCCAATCTGAAATTAAGAACAAATGAACTGGCAGGAATAACGGCTGAACTGGAGAAAAATGTAAATCACCTGCAACATGTAACCGATAACCTGAATAAAGCCACAAAAACAATAACCAGGCTCATTGATATACTCACATATGGCCTTACCCGTGGCTGGATAAAACCTTTAACACCAAAAGGGGCATCACCTGCCGAGGTAAAGGCTGCTGCAAGCTAAGGCGCTTTTACTTTAAGCTCATTAATCCTCCTTACCAGGCCCGCAAG
>JBATAS010000163.1:0-2979 GCA_049661965.1 Ferruginibacter sp.
ATATTAAAATTCCCAAGAACAAACTGGTTGTTTTTACCGGGGTTAGTGGCAGTGGCAAATCGTCATTGGCTTTTGATACCATTTACAATGAAGGGCAACGCCGTTATATGGAAAGTTTCAGTGCATATGCCCGCCAGTTTGTGGGTGATATGGAGCGGCCGGATGTTGATAAGATCACCGGTTTATCTCCCGTAATTTCCATAGAACAAAAAACAACGAACAAAAATCCACGGAGTACAGTTGGTACCGTTACCGAAATTTATGATTTTCTGCGATTGTTGTATGCAAGGGTAGGAGAGGCTTACCGCTACAACACCGGCAGAAAGATGGTGAAGTTCAGCGAAGAAGAAATAGTGACGAACATTTTTGAGAAGTACGAAGGAAAAAAAATATCGTTGTTAGCTCCGCTGGTGAGAGGAAGAAAAGGGCATTATCGTGAACTGTTTGAAGATATCCGTAAGAAAGGATATTTAAAAGTGAGGGTTGATGGCGAAGTGCTTGACTTGAAACCCAGAATGCAAATTGACCGTTACAAAATTCATGATATAGAAGTTGTAATTGACAGGTTACCTGTAACCGATGATATGAGAGTCCGGTTGAGCCAGAGCGTGCAAAAAACGCTGCAATTAGGAAAGGAGCTTATGTTTTTACTGATTCATGATGATGATAAAGTGATTCAATACAGCAAGCAACTGATGTGTGAAGAAACGGGTATCAGTTACGAAGAGCCATCGCCTAATGCATTTTCATTTAACTCGCCTTATGGTGCATGCCCAACCTGCCGGGGATTGGGTAATGTGTTTACGATTGATATGGAAGAGGTGCTTCCCGATAAATCCATCAGCGTTAATGATGGTGCGATTGTTCCTTTGGGTGAAGAAAGAGAGGCCAGTGTGTTCAGACAGGTGGAAGCTTTTGCAAAAAAGAACAAGATCAATTTAAATAAGCCGGTTAAAGATTTACCGGAGGCCCAGCTTAATTTATTGTTGAATGGAGATAAGGAAATAAATGCTGACCTGGAACTGGACATGAGCGATGATAGTATTCCGGAAGTTTACACCGGCAGTTACGAAGGCATTGTGCCCATGCTCAAGCGTTGGTTCTCTTCAGGCAATAGTTCGGAAGGTTTAAGAAGTTGGGTAGAAAAATTTATGGTGCTTGCTCCATGCGGATCATGCAATGGTGCCAGATTGAAAAAAGAAAGTCTTTGGTTTAAAATTGATAATCGAAATATTGCTGAGCTGAGCAATTTGAATTTAGATAACCTGGCTGCATGGTTTGATGGAATAGAGTTGCGAATCAGCGATAAACAAAATGCCATTGCCAAAGATGTTTTAAAAGAAATTAGAGAGCGGTTGCAGTTTTTACTCGATGTGGGGCTCACTTACCTTTCCTTAAACCGACCTTCTAAAAGCCTTAGTGGTGGCGAGTCGCAGCGGATAAGACTGGCAACACAAATTGGTTCTCAGTTACAAGGCATCACTTATATTTTAGACGAACCGAGTATCGGGTTGCATCAACGGGATAATCAGCGTTTGATTGCAGCATTGCAAAATTTACGTGATATCGGCAACAGTGTTTTAGTTGTTGAGCATGATAAAGACATCATGCTTGCATCGGATTACCTGGTTGATATAGGCCCCAAAGCCGGAAAGTACGGTGGCGAAATTGTTGCCCTTGGAACGCCGCAAACTATTCTGGATTCTAATTCGGAAACTGCTCAGTACTTATTAGGAACAAAATCTATTGAAGTACCTAAAGAAAGAAGAAGGGGCAATGGGAAATTTATCGAACTGAAAGGTGTGAGGGGAAATAATCTGCAGGACGTTTCTGTAAAATTCCCTTTGGGTAAATTGATATTGGTTACCGGCGTAAGCGGAAGCGGTAAATCAACATTAATAAATGAAACATTGTACCCGCTGCTGAGTAAGTTTTGTTACAACTCAAAAGCAAACCCACTTGAATATAAATCAATAAAAGGGTTGGAGCAGATTGATAAAGTGATTGAGATTGACCAAAGCCCCATTGGCCGTACCCCTAGAAGCAACCCGGCAACTTACTGCGGTTTCTTTACAGAGATAAGAACTTTGTTTGCATCGGTACCCGAAGCAAAAATACGTGGCTATAAACCTGGCCGTTTTTCCTTCAATGTGAAAAGCGGCAGGTGCGATGTTTGCGAAGGCGGTGGTATGCGGGTTATTGAAATGAACTTTTTACCCGACGTACATGTACATTGTGAAAAATGTAATGGCCGCAGGTACAACCGGGAAACTTTAGAAATCCGCTACAAAGGAAAATCCATCAGCGATGTGCTGGATATGACGGTTGATGAAGCAGTAGAGTTTTTTCAGCCTGTGCCATTTATCTATCGTAAAATAAAAGTATTGCAGGATGTGGGCCTTGGGTATATCACCTTGGGCCAAAGTGCTGTAACATTAAGTGGTGGAGAAGCACAGCGTGTAAAACTTTCAACAGAATTAGGAAAAAAAGATACAGGCAAAACTTTTTATATTCTGGATGAACCTACTACCGGACTTCACTTTCAGGATATACAGCATTTGCTGGAAGTTATTAATAAACTGGTTGACAGAGGTAATACAGTTTTAGTTATTGAGCACAATATGGATGTAATAAAAGTGGCTGATCATATAATTGACATAGGCCCGGAAGGTGGTGATGGCGGTGGGCAGCTTTTATTTGAAGGTGTGCCCGAGGACCTGATAAAAGTAAAAGAAAGTTTTACGGGTAAATATCTAAAGAACGAGCTTAAATAAAAAAATCTATCCCGCAATAAGCGGGATAGATTTGTAAATAAAATAAGTGTAACAGATATCAAAGAAATTTAAGATTGTGGTTTCAGGGGTAATCTTCAGATATAAAAATATCCATAGCTATCCTCGGGGGTTAATTTCAGTTGTATCATATTACACTCAATATCTTTAGTTTATTATTTAAATAATTGAATGACCAGTAAAAGAC
>JBATAS010000164.1:0-1526 GCA_049661965.1 Ferruginibacter sp.
GCTCAACGGCATCTTCAATACTGATATCAATTTTTGTTTCTTTATTCAGGCTCCAGTATTTTGTAATTCGGGATACTTGTTTATCGGAGGGTTTAAACACTAAATAGTGTGATGGCGGAAGCGAATAAATGCCTTCATAAAAAGTTTGTTCTTTATCAACACAATTTTGAACATGCCCCAGCGTAAGATAATTAAGTAGCATCTTGTTGTCAATCTTCCTTTCTACACCAACTGCCCATAATGCTTTCATTTCGCTGCCGAAAATAAAATTGGCCTCATCTTCATAGTAATAAAAAGGCTTTTCGCCAAAGCGGTCTCTGGCTGCAAAAAGCAGTTCTTCTTTTTCATCCCAAATGGTAAAAGCAAACATACCATCAAACTGTTGCAAACATTTTTCTTTCCAGTGATCATAGGCGGCCAGTATAACTTCGGTATCGCTTTCGGTTTTGAAGCTGTACCCTTTTTGCCGCAAAAAATTCCTGATTTCTATGTAATTGTAAATTTCGCCGTTGTGCACTATATGATACCGATTGGCATATTGCATAGGCTGCACAGCCTTTTCACTTAGGTCAATTACGGCGAGTCGCCGATGGCCAAGATGAACTGTGTTTTTTGAATTGCTCCACTGGCCCTCTCCATCTGGCCCACGATGGACAAGACTATCCATCATTTTTTTTAAATGAACAGGTGCCTGCGGGTTGGCTGCTTGTAATAAGATTCCTGCAATTCCACACATAATATAAATATCAACAAAAAGAAAGGATATACTTTAACCAGCTTTCTAAAAATTAACCGGCATCGCTACTTTTAACTTACCCCACGACATAATCAAATTGCAACCCTGGGCCGCTTCTTGAAAAACCATTGTAAAATATTCGACGTCTATATCGTTTTTAATTAAGGGCAATTCTACAGTGGCTACATCTTTGGCTTTGTCGATATGCAGTCCCCAACTGTATAAATTGCTGTTGAAAATGATTTGCCATTTATCGGCATATGGAACGCAGTATATAATGTACCGCCCTGCAGCAATTTTTGTTCCTTTGATGGTAACAGGTTTAAAAAATTCTATTTCGGTGGCTTCGTTGGCACCCAGCCGCCAAGCCTGACCGTAATACTGAATAACATTTGTCTTATCCAACGAGTCTGCGAAAATAGTCCTGCCCTTTTTTTGTGGGCGGCTGTAGATTACTCTTACTGCCGCACTTGGCATGTTTGGGGTAACCATTTTTCGCTTTGGATAATCTTCCGGAAAATAAATCATATCCATCGGCGATTTATCAATCGATAGCAGCATACTATCTTTTACCGAAACTGGAATGCGCATAGTTATGGTTTCCTCGGCAACTTTATTTTTCTGCTCATTGCAGGAAAAAATAATGGCAATGCAAAACAGTAACCCAGCTGCGAAAATATTTTTTGTTAGCATAATAACTTAGTTATAATTCAATCGGTAAATTAGCTTGCGCATTTGAGCCCGAATTTGAAAAACAAAGAATCGCTATGACAGCGATTAAAAACTTCCT
>JBATAS010000165.1:0-2079 GCA_049661965.1 Ferruginibacter sp.
ATCCTGTTTATTCTACCCACTCCTTCGTTGGCATAGGTTGGCCCAACCAACGACCAACTGCCGCCAACTGATTCAATAAGGTTGTTGGTCTGTAGTACGCCATTCTCGATTGCGTCCAGGGTTTTACGGCCTGCATCTGCTATTCTGCCATCGGGCAGCAGGTGGGATTCGGCATCGTAGAGATACCGGTTCCAGAACTTTCGTTCACGGAATATTTTTTTTCTTTGCGTTGAATCTGCCGGAGTGAGCAGCGAAAGTTTCTGCCTGTAAAAACCCTCAACCGTAGTTTTTATTTCTTTAAAAGTTGTTTTATTCTGTAACAGATTCTGCAGTTCGGCATTTTCGCCAATTTGCGCCAAACCTGCCACTGTGCAGCATAACATTAACAGAAAAAGTATTGATGATTTCATTATTAATACATTTAAAGAGAAAACTAAAATCGTAAATGCCTTTAATCAAAGGTTTCACTTATGCAAAGCCTTACACAGCAACCTGCTTTAATTCTTTTTCTCATTATTCATCTTCAAAACATCTATTTCTTTTTTCAGGTCGATAATATATAATGTGAGTTCTTCAATTTTTTCCATCATTCTTTTTTGCATATCGCATAACTCTATTCCATTCTTTTCTACTTCTGCTGCAGATGGAATATTGGGTAAATGTTTATTGGTTTGAATAAATTTTTCTACATCGCTTAATGGTTGCAGACGGTACTTTTCATCAAACACATAATCAGGCCAGTTACTTGCTAATTTTACTTTTACTTCTTCACATATCATTTTACCATCAACGGCAAGCTTATAACCATTGGGAGCGATTGTTGCCCCAATTCTTACTCCGCCACCCTGCCGTTGTAAAATCAAAAAACCAGTTGAACCATTTGCCCCCCTGGCCATTATTTCATTATTATCAAATACAGTGTTGGAGCTTGTTGGATTTCCCAGCATTAAATACCCGTGGGTAGTAAGGCTTACGCCGTTACCTGAAGCCACATGAAGTCTCGCCAATGCGTTAGAGCCCGTAACATCCAATCCTACATATCCTGCATTATCCACAAAGAACTTGTCGCCGGCACTGGTGCGTACAACAAACTTTCCAGTAGTGTTGGAGGAATTGGCACCAATCCGTACATCATTACCGACTAATTGAAAAAAGCCTTTGTCGGTGCCATTATTCTGTAATTGTATAATTGGATCAAAGTTATTCATCAGCATATTGCCTATTATGTGAAGTTTTTCTGCAGGACTTGCAGTACCCACACCAATTTTATCCCCCTTTAATACAAGATCCGGAATTATATTACCAGCGGCAGTTGTATCCCTTCCGCTAAGAAATAACGCACTATTTCTATAGGAAATGTTCGCATTATTGGATGAAGGCCCGTTAAACTGGATACCGGTTTCGGCAGCAGCAAGAATAGAAGTTGTTTTTAGTTTCAATAATGGGTTTCCATTCTGCAACAGCATATTTCCATTAACATGCAGTTTTTCCGTTGGTAATATGCCTATACCTACTTCGCCATCGTCATCCAACACTAATTGGTTAGGCTGGTCTATATGATACATCTTTAACCTTTCAGAAGTTCCTCCTTCAAATTCCAATTTATACTTTTTGTTATAAGCATAATTACCACCACCTATACTTTGCCAGTTATAAAAACTAATATGAGCAGGGCCAAGCGAATTAAATGCATTGCTCGGATTTGCATATAGTTTCAATTCTGCATCTGAACCGGCACTGATGCCATAAGGAGTAATTCTTATCTTACCATCCACATCAAGCCGTTCTGTTGGTGTGGTTCGCCCTATCCCCATTTGTCCTATGCTGTCAATAAATACCCTGTCGGTTGCATTCATTCTTATTACCATTTTGCCTGCACTGTTGCCGCTATTTGTTCCCATACGCAAATTGTCGCCAGATGCCTGGATATAACTGGTATTTACGCCCGCCTGCTGAAACTGCAAAATTGGATTGGCACCGTTAATAAGCATGTTATCACCTGCAATATGAAGTTTAGACGTGGGTGAACTTGTGCCAATACCCACATTACCGGCATTATTGTTATAAATATTATTACCG
>JBATAS010000166.1:0-5959 GCA_049661965.1 Ferruginibacter sp.
TGATTCAGGTAAGCGCTTTTTATGAAACGGTTGTTTACAAAAAAGTACTGATCGCCCCTTGTCTTCTTGGCTGTTTCGGGCTTGCCCACAAAGCCGTAAATATTCATGTAATCGGTCTGTTCCTGTACAGGAACAAGTTTGGCGGCATAACTGTTTCCAAGAATTTGTACAATGCGTTGTTTCATGCTCCCCTTTTCCAAATGAAAAACCTGCTGGCCATTACTGCTGAAAGAGAAGAATATTTCAGGGAACGACATGGCAACCCTTATAAACTCATCAACAATATGTCTTAACTCTGCTGCATTGCTTTTCAAAAAGTTTCTTCTTGCCGGTACGTTAAAGAAAAGATTCTTCATGGCAATGTTGGTACCGGTTGGCACAGCTATGGGTTCCTGCTTTATTACCTGGCTGTTTTCAATTTCAATAAAAACACCGGTTTCGTCTTCCTCTCTTTTCGATTTTAGTTCAACCTGTCCTACCGCAGCAATACTGGCTAAAGCTTCACCCCTGAAACCCATGGTTCTGATTGTAAAGAGGTCATCAATACTTTTTATTTTGGAAGTTGCATGACGCTCAAAAGCCATCCTTGCATCTGTTTCACTCATGCCTTTGCCGTTATCAATCACCTGTATCAATGCTTTACCTGCATCATTAACGATCAGTTTAATTTCATCGGCACCTGCATCCACGGCGTTTTCCAGCAATTCCTTTACAGCACTGGCCGGTCTTTGAATCACTTCGCCTGCAGCAATCTGGTTGGCAATGTTATCGGGCAATAATTGAATGATATCGGGCAAAATCCTGTAATTTAGAACTTCAAAAATAACACATCCTTTCCACTATAAAATTTTTAGAACTGTATGCGTAAGATCCTGGTAATATTATCTCTTTTTATAACTGTTGGCGGCTATGCACAACAAACTGATGCAAACAAATGGGTTGACAGTGTTTTCAAAACTTTAAGTCCCGAAGAACAGATAGCCCAATTGATGGTTGTACGACTATCAAGTATCAATTCGAAAAAAGAAGTTATTTTTTACGACAAGGAAGTTGCTGAGTTATTAAAGCAATATAATGTAGGCAGCGTGTGTGTTTTCCAGGGCAGTCCGGTTGATCAGGCTACTATTTTAAACAGTTTACAGGCCATGGCAAAAACACCATTATTGGTAACCATTGACGCAGAATGGGGCGTGGGTATGCGTATGACCGACAGCGTACTTCCTTTACCCAGGCAAATGATGCTTGGTGCGGTGCAGGATTCTTCCATTGCCTATGAATATGGAAAAATTGTAGCCCAGCAATGTAAGCGGATTGGTATTCAGGTAAATTTTGCACCAGTGGTGGATGTAAATAACAATCCTAATAACCCTGTAATTAACGACCGCAGTTTTGGAGAAGATAAATACAAGGTAGCCTCTTTTGGAGTTCAGTACATGAAAGGCATGCAGGATAATGGCGTGATGGCATGTGCCAAACACTTTCCAGGGCATGGTGATGTGGCGGTGGATTCGCATTACGATCTGCCCGTTATCAAAAAGAGTATGTCTCAACTGGAAAACCTGGAGCTATTTCCATTCCGCAGAATATTTAATGAAGGCGTTGGAAGTGTGATGATAGCTCACTTATATATACCCGCTATTGATACTACCGCCAACAAAGCAACTTCGCTTTCAAAAAATAACGTGACCGGTTTAATGCGGAATGAACTGGGTTACCAGGGGTTAACTTTTACCGACGCACTGGAAATGCAGGGCGTAAAAAAATTCTTTCCCGACGGCGAAGCTTCGGTTGAATCGCTTATTGCCGGTAATGATATGCTTTGCCTGCCGGGAGATGTGCCACTATCTATACAAAAAATAAAAAAAGCAATTGAAGATAATAAACTGAGCTGGGCCGATATTGAAATGCATTGCCGCAAAGTGTTGATGGCGAAATACGAATACGGACTGGCAGAATTAAAACCCATCAATACAAACAACATTACCAACGACCTGAACAGTAAGATCAGCAAGATGCGGAGACTGATTGCAGAAAACGCATTAACGGTTTTGAAAAAAACGGACAATGATTTTTTTCCAATGCCTGCTAAAATCAGCAAGGGAGCAACCGATGTGGTGTATGTAAGTGTTGGCAGCAACAGCGACAATGCATTTGCCGGCCGTATGCGTAACGATTACAACGCTGATGTTGTTTATTTTGATTACAACCAGAGTGCGTCAAAAATTGCAGCCATTGTTGCTGATATAAAAAAGAAATACAAAAAAGTGATCATTGGTGTTCATGACTTCAAACGAACTCCTGCAAATAATTTTGGATTAAGCAACAATTCTATTAACCTGGTTAGCCAGCTACAGCAGCAAACCAAGGCCATCACATTTGTATTTGGTAATCCTTACGCCATTAAAAACTGGTGTGGGGCTAAAAACCTGATTGCCTGTTATGAAGATGATGGCATCATTCAAAATACAGCCATTGATTTACTGCAGGGAAAGATTGGGGCCGATGGAAGGTTGCCCGTTACTGTTTGCCCTCAATACAAATACGGCAGCGGAATAAGCTTTGAGGCCAATGATGGTATATCTAAAAAAGGATTTTTAGATGCTTCGAAGCTTGCCGTTATTGATTCAATTGCTGAAGATGCCATTGCCAAAGGAGCCACTCCGGGGGAGGTAGTATTAATTGCCAAAGATGGAAAAATAGTTTTTTATAAAACTTATGGCAATTATGAATATGGTAAAGACGAGCCTGTGAATAAAGAATCTATTTATGATATGGCTTCGGTTACAAAAATATGTGCTACCACTATTTCGGTGATGAAGTTAATTGACGAAGGAAAACTCGATCTAAAAAAAACGCTTGGCGATTACCTGCCCTGGGTTAAGGGAAGTAATAAACAGAATTTAACGATAGAAAATATTTTACTGCACCAGGCCGGCCTGGTTGCCTGGATACCTTTTTACAAAGAAACAATTGACCCCGAAGGAATTCCTTACCTGAAATATTATTCCACCAGGCAAAATGATTCCTTTGGCATTCGTGTTGCCAATAATTTATTCATGCGTAACGATTGGGAGGACACCTTATACAAACGCATTTTAGAAAGCAGGCTGGGCCGTGCAAACAGGTATGTGTACAGCGACAATGATTTTATTTTCCTGGGCAAGATCGTGGAAGCCATCAGCGGAAAACCATTGAATGAGTTTGCCGATGATAAATTTTACAGACCGATGGGATTAACCACTACCGGTTTTAAACCACGAGAACAATATCCTTTAAGCAGGATAGTACCTACCGAATGGGAAAAACAATTCCGCTTTCAATTATTACGTGGTGATGTACATGACCCCGGCGCTGCCATGTTTGGCGGAGTAGCTGGCCATGCCGGATTATTCAGCAATGCATATGATCTCGCCATCATCATGCAAATGTTACTGAATGGCGGAACCATTAATGGAAAAAGATATCTGCAAAAAGAAACCATTGATTTGTTTACTGCTTACCACAGCCGTTTCAGCAGACGGGGTTATGGATTTGATAAGCCTGAAAAAGATAACAAGGTTCGTAACGATCCTTATCCAAGCTTAAGTGTTTCGCCACGTACATTCGGGCATACAGGTTATACAGGCACCTGTGTGTGGGCCGATCCTAAATACAATTTGGTCTTTGTTTTTTTAAGCAACAGGGTTAATCCTGATGGTGGTGAGAATACAAAACTATATCGGATGAATGTGCGGACAAATATTCAGGAAGCGATTTATAAGGCGATGGGGTTGTAAAAATGAGGATTTTAATTTGAACAAAGTATAGATCCTTTGAAAGCTTTAGAGTTATTTTCTTGAAGCATAAAATCGGAATCTTCGCAATCCAGTTTTTTAAAATCATCCGCAGTTCCCATTACCTGTATAATATTCTGCATATCTTTTTCATGTATAAGGCTTTTATTCTCATAATTTATTCCCTGCATCTTTTCTGCAACCCGGTTCTCAATATCATTAAGTATTTCAAAACATCCTTGCTCATTAATAAAATAACACCGCAGGGTTTCAATATACGCCAGGTATATTTTAAAAGCATTATGATCAATTTCGATTATTCTGCCGCCAAGGTTAATATTAATGTTATTCTTCATGATCGCCTGTTTGATAAATTAGTTTGATTGCACAAAACTATTAAGCTCCGGCTGCATGAAACTATAAATTATACGAATTATGCTGTGCTTTATATCAAGTTACCAACTGTAATCATTAATCACCTATTGCAAAGAAATCGGGCCAAAAAGTACTGATTAGCGGTTTTGTATAACAAATAATACCTTTCGTAGAAAAGAAGGTAAAAAAACGACTGATTAAGTAGTTTTGGGATATGCTGAAAGAAAGTTCCGATAACTCGCTATTTAATAATCCCCTGATACGTTTCGTATCTGATAATAAATACAGGTGGCTACGTCATACCCTGTTTTTTATATTAGGCCTCATACTAGCGTTTAAAGGTGATTGGGGCGCTAATGATTCCCGTTCTGAAAAAGTGATGGATGCAACCCTTCTGGTTGATCTCCTCAATTTCCTTTTCATCATGTCGATGATTTATCTTTTGCTGCTGGTATTTATTCCAAAGTTATTATTCCGCTCTAAAGTGTTTTTATTTTTTGTTTCATTTATCTGCATAAACACGCTTATTTATTTTTTTGTATGGTTTACCGATTTCTATTTTTTAAACCCCTTGATTCCTGAACGGATATACCATATAGAATTATCATTCCTTGATTTTATCCAGTTGGCTGCGGTCTGTTCTGTTTTGCTGGGTGCTGTGGTAGGATTGAAGGTATTTAAAAAGTGGATAACAGATGTGCAGCAAATGAATGAATTGCAACAAAACAACCTGAAGGCCGAACTGGAACAATTAAAAAGCCAGGTTAATCCGCATTTTCTTTTCAATACTTTAAATAACCTGCTGGTCCTTACTAAAACTGATCCTGAAAAAGCAACACAGGTTTTGCATGGTTTATCCGATCTGTTGCGTTATCAGTTGTACGACAGCTCAAGAGAAAAGATTTCACTATCAAAAGACATTGCCTTCCTGCAAAATTATCTGTCACTCGAAAAAATAAGGAAAAACGATTTTGATTTTACGATACAAACAGAAGGAAAAACAGACAATCTAAGTCTGCCTCCCTTTCTCTTTATACCATTCGTGGAAAATGCAGTTAAACATGGTGCATCTACAGTCGGGCACTCTTATCTTACTATTAATTTCAGTATAAAGGATAAGCAGCTGCATTTTCAATCCATAAATTCCAAACCGCCTGTAAAACCAAAAACAATCGGGGGCCTTGGTCTTATTAATATTAAGCGAAGGCTTGAATTATTGTATCCCGGAAATCATACCCTGCAGATAACCGACAACACTGATCAATTTATTGTAAACTTAATTATACCTATATGACCTGTATTATAGTTGACGACGAACCGCTGGCCAGGCAGGGCATGGAATTAAACATTGCAAATGTTTCATCGTTGCAGTTGCTTGGCTCTTTCAGCAATGCGCTTGCAGCAAGCGATTTCCTGCGCAAAGAAAATGTTGACCTGATGTTCCTCGATATTAATATGCCCGAACTGAGTGGCCTTGATTTTTTGAAATCGCTGAAAGATGCTCCATTGGTGATATTTACTACAGCTTATCCGCAATATGCTTTGGAAAGCTATGAGCTGGATGCAGTTGATTACCTGGTAAAACCCATACGCATTGAACGTTTTTTAAAAGCCGTGAACAAAGCGGAAAGTTATCTGAAGCTTCTGCAACAGGACAATAATAATAACCAGGTAGAAAAAATTGAAGAGGATTATATGTTCATTAAAGCTGATCGCAAATATTTTAAGATCTATTTTAAAGACATATTGTATATAGAGGGTTTGAAAGACTATGTAGTGATATATACCAACGATAACAAGATCATCACTTC
>JBATAS010000167.1:0-8277 GCA_049661965.1 Ferruginibacter sp.
TTCTTTTACAGGGTTCATTATCAAATCACCGGCTTTGGTAAGTCCGCCAAATAAAATGATGGCTTCGGGTGATGAGAACATGATAAAATTTGCCACCGCTTCTCCCAGAATCCTTCCGGTAAAAGCATATACATCTTTAGCAATGGCGTCATCCTTTACAGCACAATCAAAAACCACACGGCTGTCAATCTCTTCGCTGGTATAATTTCTAAGCAGGCTTTTTTCATCAGGTCTTTGTTCCAGCAGTTCTTTTGCAGTAATGGCAACACCGGTTGCACTGGCATAAGCCTCCAGAGAACCTCTGAAGCCGGTGCTCCAGTGCATTCTGCCACACGGTACAATAATGGTATGCCCCAGTTCACCTGCAAATCCATCATGGCCGTAAATTAATTGTCCGTTTGCAACAATGCCGCTACCTACACCAGTTCCCAATGTGATCATGATAAAATCTTTCATGCCCCTGGCTGCACCATACATCATTTCGCCAACAGCTGCAGCATTGGCATCGTTGGTTAGGGCTGCAGGAACTTTAAATTTTTCTGAAACAAGTTTGGCCAGCGGAATAATGCCTTTCCAGATTAAATTGGGAGCATATTCTATTGTACCTGTATAAAAGTTTCCGTTGGGGGCACCAATGCCAATGCCTTTTATGTTTTCAATACCACCCACTTCATCAATAGCCGGCAATAAAGCCTCATACAATTCATCTATAAAAGGTTCAATAAATTCATGCTTATCAGTAGCAATTACTGCTTTGTACAGAATATTTCCCCGGTGGTCAACAATACCAAATTTGGTAGTGGTGCCGCCAATATCAATGCCAATGGCATAGTCTGTTTTTTTCATCCTTATAAATAATTAGTGCCCGCCTGCTTCAACCTGTGCATCATAATCAATGTTCTGGCTTTTTAAAATTCCTTTTACGGCAAATGCAAAAAATGCCAGGTAAGCAAAGCAAAGAACGGGTATCCAGTACGATTGATGTATGCCGATAACATCGGCCAGCTTACCCTGTATTGGTGGAATAATTCCGCCTCCAAGAATCATCATAATTAAAAAAGCTGAACCCTGTGTGGTGTATTTGCCCAGGCCTGCAATGGATAAATTGAAAATTGCCGGCCACATGATAGAACAAAATAATCCGCCGCTTAAAAAAGCGTAAATAGCCACAGTGCCTGTTGTCATAGTACCAACAACCATAGCCGCCACGCCAAGTAAACTGAATATCAATAATGTTCTTACAGGTTTTTCTTTGCTGATATAAAATGCGATGATCTGTATCAGTACACAAATGGCATAATAATACAAAGGCTGCATATCATAGCTAAAGACAGTATTAACCCCGATTACCACGCCAAAAGCAATAAATGGAATTACAAATAATAAGATATTTTTTGTTTGTTTCGAAAGCTTGAAGGCAGTAATGGCACCAGCCCAGCGGCCAATCATTAAACTGCCCCAGTACATAGCAATATACTTAGTGGCTTCAGAGGCCTGAAATCCCCCGAATTCCTGTTGCTTTAAAAGCTCTCCTAAGTTGCTGCCTATGGCCACCTCTACACCCACATAAACAAAAATGGCCAGCATCCCCAAAACCAATTGCGGATATTGCATAGCACCCCAGCCAGCCGGTTTTTTTCTGGCGCTCATGTTGGCAGCCAGTAAACCAATTACCACTACAGCTAAAGCACCCAGCAACCATTTCATGCGGTACATATTCATCGCATGTACTTCTGTTTCGCTGGCTCCGGTTAAATCAGTTTTATAACTGTTGAAAACCGGCGCAAACATAATGATAAGCAGCCCGGTCATAATTAATAAAGTGTATAATGCTTTCCCTGCCTTTTCAGTTTTTTCTTCCATAATACCCGCAGGTACTTTTTTAGAAAAATAGAACAACGCTGCAGCGGCTATAAACAAAGCTCCCACACAAGTATACAGTATAACAACTTTGCTCAGGTCAAGACCCGCAATCTGTTCATCAGTAATAGCAGCAGTAGTGCCAAACAATGCCAGAGAAACAACAAGCGGGCCAATGGTTGTACCAAACGAATTGATACCACCACCCAAATTTACACGGCTGCTGCCAGTGGCAGGATCGCCGAGATTAATAGCAAAAGGATTAGCACCGGTTTGCTGCAGCGAAAAACCGAGTGCTACAATAAACAACCCAACCAACATACCGGCAAATGTGTTTGCATTAACAGCAATAATCATAGCCGCTGCACCTAATGCACTAAACAGCAAACCATACACAATGCTTTTTTTATACCCCCATTTACCCACCAGGTCTTTACCGCCAAAAGCACCATAGGCAAACAATGCCAGTGCGCCAATATAATAAGCGGTATAAAAAGCAAAATCAATTAACTGACTTTGAAACTGGTCTAAATGAAAATAGTGTTTGCAAAAAGGAATGAAGACACTGTTACCGGCGGCAATAAATCCCCAAAAAAAGAAAACAGTGACTAAGGTACTGAGGGCTCCATAATTGGTAGGAATGGATTTTGGTTTCATATCATTTTGTTCGGTTGGCATATCGTTGGTTTTTTAAGTGGTTGAAAATAGAATAAAATAATCAAGCTGAAAAATTTTCGTTTTAATTGGTTGGCAGCAAAATGATTGGTAAATTGAAACCATAATAAAAAAGAATGGAGATATTACACGTTAGTGCCGAATGTTACCCTTACGCCAAGGTAGGTGGATTGGCAGATGTAGTTGGCACTTTACCTAAATACCAGCAGCAGCTCGGGCATATTGTAAAAGTGGTGGTGCCCATGCATCGTACTAAATTTTTGTACGATAACGAATGGACGGTTGAACATAAAGGAAGTATAACGGTGGGCAGCAGCTATTTTGATTATACCATCATCAAAGAAAAAAACAATAAACTGGATTACGATTTTTACTGTGTGGATATTTACGGCTTACTGGATCGTGAAAATGTGTATGGTTATGATGATGATACAGAACGCTTCACTGCATTTCAGATTGCAGTTGTTGACTGGTTATCGCAATGGCAACACAGGCCCGATACCGTGCATGTACACGATCATCACTCGGGGCTTATTCCTTTTATGATGCGTCATTGTTTTGCTTATAATCACCTGGCAGCTATTCCAACTGTACTTACCATACACAATGCACAATACCAGGGATGGATGAGCTGGGACAACAGTAACTATATCCCGGATTTTGATACCTGGCAATGGGGACTTTTGGATTGGGATAATATGATTAATCCTTTGGGATGTGCTGTTAAATGTGCCGACAGGGTTACAACAGTAAGTCCAAGCTATATGGAAGAACTGATGACCAGTGCAAATGGACTTGAAAATCTATTCGTAAGTGAGTCGTTCAAATGTTCGGGTATTTTAAATGGAATTGATACCGTTGTATGGAATCCCGAAACGGATACGTATATACTGGATAATTATTCGATAAAAGATGCAGATGCCGGTAAACAGCTTAACAAGAAAAAACTTTGCAAAGATTTTAAACTGGATATAAAAAAACCGATGTTTATTTTTATCGGCCGGCTGGTTGCCGAAAAGGCTGCCGATCTGTTGCCACAGGCTATTGTTGATTCACTTAGCCAGCTTGGTAATAAAATGAACTTTTTAATTTTAGGAAGCGGAGATACTAATGTAGAAAATCAGCTGGAAACATTAACCGGAAATTTTACAGGTTATTATAATGCTAAGATTGGCTACAACGAAAAGCTGAGCCACCAGATGTATGCCGGCGCCGATTTTATTCTAATGCCCAGCCGTGTTGAGCCCTGTGGTTTAAATCAGATGTATGCCTTGCGGTATGGAACTATCCCTATGGTAAGAAGTACCGGCGGTTTAAAAGATACAGTAATTGATTTTGGAGAAGAGGGGGGCTATGGTATCAGATTTAATTATGCCACTGTTTGGGACATTACCTATTCAGTACACCGTGCTGTAGAATTATATGATGACAAAGAAAAAATGGCCGAAATTCGTAAACAGATAATGCAGATTGACAACAGCTGGGAGATAAGCGCTGAAAAATATATTGCTTTGTACAAAGCCACACAAAAAATTTAAGATCATGATCAGCACATCAGTAGTAGCCGTAATATTAGGAGGGGGTGCCGGAAGCCGGTTGTATCCTTTAACATCAACCCGCAGCAAACCTGCAGTACCCATTGGCGGTAAATACCGTTTGGTTGATATACCCATATCCAATTGTATCAATTCAAACATCAACCGCATGTTTGTACTTACACAATACAATTCGGCATCATTAAATAAGCATATAAAAAACGCTTACCAGTTCAGTCATTTCAGTAGTGGCTTTGTTGATATATTAGCTGCTGAACAAACGCCGGACAGCCTGGGTTGGTTTCAGGGAACGGCCGATGCAGTAAGGCAATCTTTAAAGCATATTAAAAACAATGACTTTGAATATGTATTGATATTAAGCGGTGATCAGTTGTACCAGATGGATTTCAGAGAAATGTTTCAAAACCATATTGATAAGGGAGCCGATATTTCTATCGCCACTATTCCGGTTGGCGACAGGGAAGCTCCGGAATTTGGAATTTTAAAAGCTAATGAAGAAAATTTTATCACTTCATTTATAGAAAAACCAGCAAAGGAATTATTGCCACAGTGGGTGAGTGATACCGGTGACGAAATGAAGGCTGCAGGAAGAAAATACCTGGCTTCGATGGGTATCTATATTTTTAACCGTAAATTTTTATTTGACCAATTGCTGGAAGATAAAAAAGATGCAACCGATTTTGGAAAAGAAATTATTCCTGACTCAATAAATACAAAAAAGGTCGTAAGTTTTCAGTACGATGGTTACTGGACAGATATTGGAAACATTTATTCATTTTACGAAGCCAATCTGGCTTTAGCTTTAGAAATTCCGCCATTTAATTTATTTGATAATACCAAAGCCATTTACAGCCGTGCCCGTATGTTGCCGCCTATGAAAATAAGTAATACACTTATTGAAAACAGTATACTGGCCGAAGGTTCCATTGTTCATGCATCCAGAATATCGAACAGTGTTATTGGTATAAGAACCAGGATAGGAAAGGATACCGTTATTCTTAATTCTTACCTGATGGGCAGCGATTATTATGAAACCATTGTAGAAATGACTTACTCATTAGCAAAAGGAATTCCTAAACTGGGAATAGGGGAGCGTTGCCATATTGAAAATGCTATTTTAGACAAAGATTGCCGCATTGGCAATGATGTAAAAATAACCGGCGGGGCACATCTGCAGGATACCGATCATGCATTATACACCATTAAAGATGCAATAGTGGTTGTAAAAAAAGGTGCTATAATACCCGATGGCTTTGAGATATAGCAGTTCTATAAAAACATATTCCAAATAGCCTGTTGTCCATAGCTACCCCAGTCTTTGGTGGCTTCTATAATAGTTCCTTCAAGTTCTCTTGGTTTTTTCTTTTTACCTTTTGTGGGGGCATTAATCTTTGTAAAGTCTACGCCGTTTATTATTATCTTATTGGCTACCCAACTGCTGAACATGCGTGGAATGGTAACTCCTAATATCATACCCGGTAACCCATGCAATCCCATTGGGCCACCACTTACAGTTATTTCATCGGTATAAAAAGCAAAAACGTATACACTGTCAAATAAAACACCAACGGCTTTTCTGCAATTAAAGCCTGCAATATTGCGGCTTTCATTGGTCATTTTCCAGTTAATATTCAGCAGGCTATCCGAGAGGAGGTAAGTGTTACCAAAAATTACTTTTTGCTGAATAAATTTATCATTGGCATAATCGCTGTACCATACACTTTCTTCACCTGCATCATTTCCAAACGGCGATCTTGTTTTATCTTCTTTGCGGTTAAAAAGATAAGTTCCTTTATTATCGTTAAAAGTTAACTGATAATAGCTGGTAGATAATTTGGGTATCTTATCCTTAAACATTTCTGCCCATCGGCCTTCTCCCATGGCTTTGTGATTATTAACCACAACAGTATATTCTATCAAACCTTTATCAATAAAGTTTTGAGCCTGTAAACTGTTGAATGAAATGGCGGCGATGAGAATGATAATATATTTCATAAATCTTTTTT
This sequence comes from Ferruginibacter sp., assembly GCA_049661965.1. Taxonomy (GTDB): domain Bacteria; phylum Bacteroidota; class Bacteroidia; order Chitinophagales; family Chitinophagaceae; genus Ferruginibacter. The sequence continues at coordinate 6,098 of JBATAS010000167.1, forward strand.
TAATTAAAATCCGTTGGTTGGTTTACCGTTTTTCGAAAAATTCCAGGTTAGTGTAAACATCCAGTACCTTTTTAAAGTATTGTAAAAAGTTTCTGAGTACTGGAATTCGTTAAAGTTCCTTTCGTATCCACGGCGCTCATTTAAAATATCATTTACCGATACTGATGCTTCCAGTTTATCTTTAAAGATATTTCGTTTTAAAGCTGTGTTCCAGATGGTGAATTTATTTTTTGCAGGGAAACGTGGATCAACTTCCTTAGCACTGAAATTTACTTCTGTCTCAATTCTGAACTTTGCAGGCAACGTAACTTTTACATTGCCGTTAATGCTTCCCTGCCAGTAGTTAGCCAGGCTGTTTGTATTGAGTGTGCTTTTTGCATTCACCCTTGTTATTTGAGGGTTTATGGAAACCTCATACTTATTTTCTTTTTCTTTGCGTATACCAAATTGTACTCCATAACTTGAATTGGTATTGATAGCCGTTTGATTATTGAAGTATGATACATTTCTCGAAACATTTGCATTAGGCCCGAAGTTGATATGGATATTAGGTTTCTTTATTTTGAAATTATAGCTTGAGTACAATCCAAAATAATAATTACCATTTGCATTTACTGTTTTATAAGTTGATCTTCCAAAACCATCAAGGGTTCTGTCGTTAACAAAAGCATTTTGGGTAAAGTTCCCGTAAATGCCTGCCCAAAGTCCTTTTTCCTGCAGTACATTATAAAAATTATAATTCAGGTTAATGGAATGGGTGAACGCTTGTTTAAGATCGGGATTACCGATGTATTGATTTAACTGATCTGTATTATCTGTTATGGGTTGCAACTGATCAAGAGATGGGGCTTTAGTGCTTCCATTGTAATTAAAGCGTATGCCCGAATATCCTTTCAGCTTAACGTACAATGATGCTGTTGGAAAGAAATTGGTGAAATTATATTTTCTTACCTGGTTCGTTGTGCGGTTATCCTGCTCAAAATGGCTTATGGAAACAGCTGAACCTAAGCTAAAATTGTATTTCTTCTTAACCATCCTGATGCTTATGCCCGGCCGGTTATTGGTTTGCGTAAATACATATGCATTGCTGAGTGAATCAATGCGGTTATTGTAGTTTGAGTTGATATCTTTTGAAAAACTGAATCTGTCATTTGTAGTAGAAGAACGGCTGAACACATACGTAAAAGAAAGAAACCATTCTTTCGAAAGTGGCTCAGTATAGGTAGCATTTGCTGCCAACGTATTGTTCTTATTGTCTCTTATGTTTTTCTGGTCAATGGTATCATTTCTATCGGGCAAACCACCTTTAAAATAATCATTTTGTGAGTACAGGAAATTTTCATTTTTAGAATCACTCAGGTTGTAACTCAGATTAAAAGTTAAAGTACGGGCCAGTTTTTTAAACTTGTGTTTCCATAACAGGCTGCTGTTAAGTGATGAATTGTCAACATCGCTGCTTGTTTTTCGGTTAACGCCGTTGATCATTAATAATTTATCGGTTACAGATTCCTGGCTGTAATTACTGTTCGATTTTGTGTTGTTTAAATTTCCCCTGGCGGTGAATTTTATGGAATTGTTTGAATCGAGGTTAGCCTCAAAAGTTAAGTTGAGACTTTGTTTAATTTTAGAACTGAAACCTTCAGTAACACTGTTTGAATTGTATGATGAATCGCCGGTAAAATAGGTTGAATAGTTTCTTTGTCCGTTGGGGCTGTTAACCTTGGTTATTTTATACCCGGCATTTACCGATTGTTTGGAATTATTGAACTTATTACTGTAATGAAAGCCTCCGTTCCAGTTTTGCGGAATACCGCCACGGCCGTTATAATAACTGTCGCCATCGCCTTCATTGGTTATCATGATACCGCCGCCATCCATCATCTCAATATTCGAATTATCGCTACCATAATTCTGATTATCCTTCCAATCTAAATTGGTTTGTCCGGTATTACTCATAATACCATAAGCGGCAATCTTTCGTTTGCCTTTAAAGGCATTAGCCATGGCACTGTTATTATAGTAATTACTAAAATCGGTGCCAGCCTCAATTTTACCAAAATATCCTTTTTTGGCATTCTCTTTAAGTTTCAGGTTTATGGTTTTATCCTTTACTCCGTCATCAATACCCGTAAAAACCGCCTGGTCACTTTTCTTGTCAAATACTTCCACTTCTTTTACAA
>JBATAS010000168.1:0-4489 GCA_049661965.1 Ferruginibacter sp.
TCAGTATTAATCCAAATTTTAAAAGCGCTTCGCTTAAAGCACCCTTTACACTCATTTCATATTCAAACTTAAAATCGAATTTTCCGGTAATTCCTGTTTCATTAATAACGGGCTTACCAGCTAGATACCAGCTATCCAGATACCCTTCAATAAAATCCTTCATACTGGCTCCATCAACATGATAACTATTACGTTTAATGCCATTGTTGGTATATGCTTTAGTTGAAGGCAAAAGCTTATCTAAAACATCATCAGCCGCTTTAATGACTGCTACTTTCATTCTCCTTTTCTCAAATCGAACTTTTACATCGAAATACGCTGGCAGTTTTTCCTGCATAAATTTTCGGAGATCATTTTTTCTAGTATCAGGCACTATTACATCTAAGCAATACGATTCCGCAGGATCAAACGCCTGGCCCTGCTTTACGGTGTTATCCTTAACACGGCTATCGGGCCACTGATAAGCATATTTATAAAAAACGCCTGGAGGCATATTTATAAAAGTTTCTCTCCTGCCTTTAAATATACCTTCGCCTCCAATTTGAGTACTTCCATGTAAGCCGGGAATATATGATTGCACATTAAACATTTCCTTTACCCCGGCATCCGGATTAAAAATATCTTCAAGTTCTAAATCAGTATGGTCATCCTTTATTTTCAAATCAATACTTTGCTTTTTAATAAGCTTGTTTATAACAGTTTCTGTTACATAATCCGGTAAAGTAACAGCCCTTACAATTCCTTCCTTGTCAATTACAATTGTGTGTGGAATAATATTATGTGGAAATATTTTTTTTATTGCCTCAGCTGTATCTGCAACAAACCATAATTTTGATTTACTGCTATTGATATACTTTTTTATTTTATCAATTTTATCGGATGAGTTAACAGCAATAACCTGAATACTGTTACCATATTTCGCCTGAAGTTTTTCCAGGTGCTGCATGGATGAAATACAAGGCGCACACCACGTGGCCCAAAATTCAATGATCACTATTTTATTTCTCATTGTCGCCAATGCTACATCCGGAACTTTTGCGTTCAGGAGGTTAGTAAAATGCACGTTGGTGGATTTAGCGCCAATAAGCGACGAACTGCTTTGTGAAAAAGCCGTACTACAAAATACAAGAACCAGCCACAGAGCTTTCGTCAATCTTTTAATCATACACTTTATATTTTATTTACTGTACAATAACAAGTCTTCTTGTCAATCATATTTTCGCTAGTAAAAATTAATTTTTCAGCTCAGCCATTATTTTCTCAAAACTCACCCAGTAAATATCACCGCCGCCGTTTTGAGGCGATGAGAATGTTTTCAGCAATTCATCCAGCCTTGCCGGTTTTGAATATGATTGCTCAATATTTATTCTTTCGCTGGTAAAGAACAACAGCTTCTTATCAAAACTTACGAATGGACAATAGTCAATTTTATTTGAGTTGAGCATAGCCATGTTTTTAGCTGCCTGCCATTTACCTGAAGCATCTTTAACACTCATGTACAGATCTCCCCTGCCTTTATCGTCTTTCCGGCCATAGGAAGTGAAGATGATATAATCTTCATCGGGTGAAACAAAAGCATTGAATTCATAGGTTTTTGAATTGACTGCCGTATCCAAAGGAACCGGCTCTCCGTATTTACCGTTTTGCCAGGAAGCCATGAAAATATCCTCTTTGCCTATACCATTTTTATAGGCAGCGGTAAAATACAGATTGCCGGTTTTTGTTATTGAAGGATAAAACTCATCCTCAGTTGTATTAATTGGAGTGCCCAGGTTTGTAGGCTTACCCCACTTCCCATTTTCTTTTTCAACCATCCATATATCAAAATCCTTTACCGCAGTTCCCTGCAATGGCCTGTTAGAAGAAAAATAAAGTTTGTTCCCATCCGGTGAAAACGCAGGTTCAAGATCACTGTAATTACCTGCAAAAGATGCCACTTCAGCCTTGCTCCACTCACCGTTTGTATTTTTTTTTCTATAAAGGATCGTTTGAAAAATCCCCTGCGGCGATTGCAGGGTATAAAAAATTTCGGTTCCGTTTGGTGAAAGAGCAAAGTCTCTTTCGCCAAAACCGGTACTGATAATATCTTTTGCAAGTACTTCAGGTGAAGCCGGTGCTTGTGTAAGAGAAATCTTTTGTTGCGAAAATGCTGCGACTGGCAGGGCCAGAAAAACACAGGTTAATATTTTATACATGCTGTTCGGTTTTTTAATCTTCCTGTAATTTATCATCATTCAAACGGCACAGATTTGGAAAATATACCAATGCAAGACAACCACGTACAGAAAATGGTTTAAACCGGCTTTCATCCATCTGTACATTGATAGTTGTATTTAATACAGCCATTATTGCTGTTCACAGATGAATGATCATTATTCAGAATAAATTGCTGATTTTTACAGCACATAAAATTTCGGCCAGTATTGTTATATGCAAAGAAGAATTATTTATCATATTATTTTTTGGGCAGCGTACGTGTTTTTTAAAACCTACCTGAATTTTATCTCTACGAGCCTTCCCCCGGAAAGTAAAACGGTGTTCAATACATTTACAACTATGTTGCTGGCTCAATCAGCATTGCTACTGGTTAAAGTACCCATGCTGTATTGCCTTTTCTGGATAACTGATCGCTATTTGTCCAAACAATGGAACATCATAAAGTCAGCCTTTTTTATTATTGCTTTATTCGCAGTCAGCATTGGCGGTTTTATCCTTGTTAATAATTTGATAGTTCTTACTCTTATTTACAGAATACCCGGGCAAATAAATTACAACCTGAGCTTTACAAGTATACTCTATACTTTTTTCCTTTTATGTTTTGTTGCAGGCATTGCAATGGCCATAAAACTTATCCGCTTAAACATCAGGCAAAAAGAAGCCGGGCAGGAGATGATGAAGAAAAAACTGGAAACAGAACTCAGGTTCTTAAAGTCCCAGACAAACCCACATTTTCTTTTTAATACACTCAATAATATATATGCCCTGGCCAGAAAAAAATCGGATGACACGGCTGACGTAGTGATGAAACTGTCGAAACTACTTCGTTTTATGTTGTATGAAACGGAACGGGCTTCTATCCCTATCAGTGATGAATTGAAAGTGATTGAAGATTATATTGAGTTGGAAAAAATACGGTACAGCGACCGGCTTACGATTTCTTATACCAATACAATTGATAATCCAGGCCAGCCAATAGCTCCATTGATCTTATTGCCCTTTGTTGAAAATGCCTTTAAACACGGCACAAGCGAAACGAGGTTTAATTCTTTTATAGATATTGACGTACTGCTGAAAGGCGGTCAGCTTGATTTCAGCATTGAAAATTCAAAAACTGAAGATGCCGGTAAAACAGGTAAAGAAAAGATAGGTCTGGCTAATGTAAGCCGTCAGCTGGAATTAATGTACCCGGAGCATGAACTTGTTATTGAAAACGAAAATGACCGGTTTAAAATAATATTAAAAATAAATCTGCTGAAACATGCAACAGTATAATTGTATTATAGTAGAAGATGAACCATTGGCTGCAGAGGTATTGCAGGACTATGTAAAACAGGTTCCGTTTTTAAACATAACAGCCGTTTGCACCGATGCCATCTATGCCATGGATATTCTGCAAAAAGAAAAAGTGGACCTGATCTTTCTTGACATTCACCTTCCTAAACTCAAAGGCCTTGATTTTATTAAAACATTAAAACATCCTCCGCAAATAATCATAACAACAGCTTATCATGAATATGCTTTACAGAGTTACGAATATAATGTGTTGGATTACCTGCTTAAACCCATTGAGTTTAACCGTTTCCTGATGGCTGTAAACAAGTTAAATCAATCAACTGAAACAAAACCGGCACAGCAAACCGCACAAACCCAGGAGCGGAAACATATTTTCTTTAATGTAAGCAAGAAGAAAGTGAAAGTATTTCTGGATGAAATTTTATATATAGAAAGCCTGAAGGAGTATATCCGTATTGCTACAGTAAACAAAACCATCATTACAAAATTTCAGATAGGCCAGATAGAGGAAATGCTTACTAAAAATAATTTTATCCGTGTTCATCGGTCTTTCATTGTGTCTAAAAACAGGATTGATGCTTTTACAGCCACTGACGTGGAGATTAATAATAAACAGATTCCCATTGGCAGGAGTTATAAAGAACTTGTGCAATCAATTATTGAAAAATAAAAACACAGTCATGAAAAAATTTCCATTCATCAGCCAAACAACTGCATTACATGTATTAAGGATTGTAACAAGCTTGTTGCTTGCAGCGCATGGCTGCATACGGCTTTATGCAGGAACGGTAAACGGCTTTGGCGAATTCCTGAATAGTAAAGGATTTGTAATTGGCGTTGCTATTGCCTGGTTTCTTACCATTTTTGAAATTGCCGGTGGACTGATTATGGCTACAGGATATTTTGTAAGATGGATAGCAGCCGTATTTATTTTACAACTTATTATGGGTATCATACTTGTTCATGCACAAAATGG
>JBATAS010000169.1:0-7001 GCA_049661965.1 Ferruginibacter sp.
AGAAAGGATACAGGGTGGTAATTATTTCAGGCGGAACATCAGAAGCTGTGAGAGAAAGATTAGCCCGCCTTGGTGTAAAAGATTGTTTTGTAAAGATTGATGATAAGAAGGCAAAGCTGACTGAATATGTTGCCGAACATAAATTAATATGGGATGAGATACTTTTTATGGGAGATGATATACCTGATTACATTCCCATGCAGTTAACCGGTTTGCCATGCTGCCCCGCAGATGCCGCTGCCGAAATAAAACAGATATCACATTATATCTCACCTATTATTGGCGGAAGCGGCTGTGCCAGGGATGTTATAGAGAAAGTTTTAAAGCTTAATAACCACTGGCCCCTTGATACTACCGTTGCTGCCAAGTAATTTGCACAATTACATTTTCAAAGCTTATTTTCGCTGCATAATTTTTTCATGAAATTAATTATTGCTTTTTTACGATTGGTTCGCTGGCCTAACCTGGTTATTATTGCGGTAACACAGGTGTTATTTTATTTTTCGCTGGTGCAGCCGTTGTTTAAAAAAGGTATTTATACCCGTTTCGACAATTTACATTTTATATTACTCATTATTGCTTCGGTATTGATAGCGGCTGCCGGTTATATCATCAACGATTATTTCGACCTGAATATTGACCAGGTAAACAAACCCGAACGTACAATTATTGACAAAGCCATTAAAAGAAGATGGGCCATTGTCATGCATATTGTTTTGTCGTTTACCGGCGTAATCATCAGTTTCTATATTGATTTTAACTCACCGGTTTTTTGGTTAGGTACTTCTAATTTTATTTGTGTTTTTCTGTTGTTTGGCTATTCTATCAGTCTTAAAAAGAAACTGCTTTGGGGTAATATTCTAATTTCTGCCCTAACTGCATGGGTAGTTATTGTTAGTTTTCTGTGTTATTTCAATAGTTTTTATTGCAGTGATTGTGATAGAAATTTTCTGGAGTTGTATAACACCCGTTTCATCCGTATATCATTTCTGTATGCTGCATTTGCTTTTGTTATTTCGTTAATAAGAGAAGTAGTGAAGGATATGGAGGACATGGATGGAGACTCCCGTTATGGAGGTAAAACCATGCCCATTGCCTGGGGAATACCGGCCAGCAAGGTTTTTGTGGCTGTTTGGCTGGTGGTATTAATTGGTATGATAAGTGTTGTACAGGTTTATGTACTGCAGTTTGGATGGATATGGAGTACGGTATATTGTATCAGTTTGATCATATTACCACTGCTGTGGTTACTGCGAAAATTATTTCTGGCTCAGTCTCCAAAAGATTATCATCAATTAAGTACTGTAATTAAACTGGTGATGGTAACAGGCTTGTTATCCATGATCTTCTTTAAAATTTATTCATAGTTTCTCTCTTCAATTATGCAAAAAATAATTTTAGCTTCTCAGTCACCACGGCGTAAGCAATTGCTGGAATGGGCCGAAGTGTCTTTTGATATTTTGGTGAAAGAAACTGATGAGTCTTATCCTGAGAGTTTGCCTGTTGAAGAGATTGCTATTTATATTGCCAGAAATAAGGCATTGGCCATAACCCAATCAAACAACATTACTGTTCCTGTACTTGCTGCAGATACCATTGTTGTTTTAAACAACAGCATCATTGGTAAACCAAAAGACAGAGGAGATGCCATACAAATACTTTCGGCCTTATCAGGTAATATTCATCATGTCATTACCGGTGTTGTTATTTTACTTGCTGATAAAGAAATTGCTTTTGCAGAAACTACCGAGGTTCATTTTCATCCGCTTACAGCAGAGCAGATATCTTTTTACGTAGACAATTATAAGCCTTACGATAAAGCCGGAGCTTATGCCATCCAGGAATGGATTGGTGTGGTTGGCATCAAATGCGTAACCGGCGATTTTTACAATGTGATGGGTTTACCGGTAAGCAGGGTGGTGCAGGCATTGAAAAGTTTGTAATATTCGTTTTTCTGTGTATTTTGTTTTTAGTAAAACGTCATCCCTGTGACAGAACGGCTCTTGCAATACATCTGGCAATTTCAATACTACAATCCTGCTTCTTTAATTACAGAAGAGGGAGAGCCTTTGCAGATCGTACATCCCGGCACACTCAACAGCAACCAGGGCCCCGATTTTACTGATGCTAAAATAAAGATTGGTAACACCACCTGGGCAGGCAGTATTGAACTTCATATCAATTCATCTCATTGGAAGAATCATAAACACAGCGGAGATAAGCATTATAAAAATGTTATTCTGCATGTGGTATGGCAAAAAGATTCTGAACTGGATCTGCCGTTTTCAACATTTGTGTTACATGATAAAGTTCCCAAACTGCTGTTAAGCAGGTATGATGAATTGATGAATGCCGGAAGTTTTATCCCTTGCGAAAAATCCATCCATCTTATCAATGAACTTACCTGGCAAAACTGGAAAGAAAGGGTGCTGGTTGAAAGACTTCAGACAAAAACAGAAATTATTTTAAATTACCTGCAGCAAAATAATAACCACTGGGAAGAAACCCTTTGGTGGCTGTTGGCGAAAAACTTTGGTATTAAGGTAAACAGTATTGCTTTTGAAAAAATGGCACAATCTATATCTATAAATATACTGGCCAAACATAAAGAGCAGATACATCAGATGGAGGCATTGCTGTTTGGACAGGCTGGTTTACTGGAGGGAGATTTTACTGAAGATTATCCAAAACTACTGCAAAGAGAATACAGGTTTCTGCAAAAGAAATACAATTTAAAAAAGATTGAAGCTTCATTGATCTTTTTAAGAATGCGGCCTTCAAATTTTCCTACGGTGAGGTTAGCACAATTAGCCATGCTTGTACATACAAGCCTGCACCTGTTTTCGAAAATAAAGGAAAGCAAAGATGTAAAAACTATAATGCAACTGCTGGATGTAACTGCAAATGATTACTGGCATTATCATTACATGATTGATGAACCATCAGCTTTTAAAAAGAAAAAACTGGGCGGGCAAATGATTGATAATATCCTTATCAACACCGTTGTTCCTATTTTATTTGCATTTGGCCATTACCACAGCGAAGAGTCATTTAAAGAAAAAGCACTGCTTTGGCTTGAACAGATAAAAGCCGAAAAAAATGCCATCACCAAAGGGTTTACATCTTTACAAATAGAAAATAAAACTGCCTTTGATTCACAGGCATTGATTCAGCTAAAGAATGAATACTGCAATAAAAAATGCTGCCTCGATTGCAGCGTAGGAAATAAGTTAATCAGAACAGGATAGGGAGGGAGTGTGTTACCAGTGATATTCAATATTTATTGCCAGATCGGGATGCAAACTTTTTGCCACCGGGCAATTATCGCCAATCCTTTGTAATATTGTTTTTTCTTTTTCTTCCAGATTTAATGTACCGGGAAAAGTTAAAATGACCTCTATCTTGGCAATTCGCCTGGGGTCGTTCAACATGTGTTTGGTAACGGCAACAGCAGTACCCGAGAGATCAATATCCATATCTCCAGCCTTTAAAGCCATGGTGGTCATCACACAGGTAGCAAGGCCAACACAAACTGTATCTGTAGGACTGAACTTTTCGCCTTTCCCCCTGTTATCTGTCGGAGCATCTGTCTCTATCACAGTACCACTTTGGTTATGGGTACATTCGCATCTTAAGTGGCCGGTATAAATAATAGAAGAAGTCATTTGTTAAAGTTTAAACTATTTAAGTTTTTATGGTTAATAATGCAGCAGTTCTTACTGCAAATGTATCATCTTTAATCAGCAGATAGTATTTTTGCATAAATTTACGCCAGTAAACATTTTACATGAAGAAATTATTAATTTGTATAACCGCTGCAGCATTTTCATTTACCGTACAGGCGCAGCAAACTAAACAAAGTGCAAAGCAAGCACGTAAAGCCGAAAAGCGTGCCCGTATTAATGCCATGATAAGGGCAGAGGAAGAAGGCGTGATTGCTTACAGAAAACATTTTGCATTTGGTTTAAAATTAACTTCCGACGGTTATGGTGTTTCTTTTGAAAAGGGTTATGCTAAATCAGTAAAGAGGGCTACCTTATTTCAACTGGAGATTACCGAACGTAAACATCAGAAAGAAGATAAGCAAAGCAATCCCAACACGCCGTCGGCACCACTTATATACGGTAAGATCAATTATTTCTATCCAATAAAACTGGGCGTACAAAAACAATTTTTACTGGCCAATAAAAGTAATAAGAATGGTGTAAGTATTTCGGCTAACCTGGGTGGTGGTATAAGTTTGGGTTTATTGAGGGCCTATGAAGTGGAAGTGGATAAAAACGGAGAAAGGACTTTTATCCGCTACGATTCAGAAGACAGTCTGTTATTCAGGAACGGGCCCTATTATGGTGGTCCAACACTGGGCAAAGGATGGAATCACATGAAAATAACTCCTGGTTTGTATGTTAAGCCTGCCGTACGTTTCGACTATGGACGTTATAATGACCTGGTGGCAGCCATTGAGGTTGGTGTTACTGCAGAGTACTATTCAAAAAAGATTCCTCAAATGTTAGACAATAAAGAGAACTCATTTTTCTTTGGTGCATATTTTACCATTTTATTTGGCAAGCGTAAATAAATGGGTTGATTTTTAATAAACAGAATTTCCACGCATGATAGAATTACCCGTAATTGACGGAATAATAGAACAGAAACCAAAGAAGCCCGATTGGTTGAGGGTGAAATTGCCCATTGGAGAAGAATACCGGCATGTAAGAAGTTTGGTTGATACGCATAAACTACATACCATTTGCGAAAGCGGCAATTGCCCAAATATGGGTGAGTGCTGGGGCGAAGGCACTGCCACTTTTATGATACTGGGAAATATATGTACCCGTAGCTGCGGTTTTTGTAATGTTGCAACAGGCCGCCCTTTGGAAGTTGACTGGGATGAACCACAACGTGTGGCCGAAGCCATTAATTTGATGAAGGTTAAACATGCGGTTATCACTTCGGTTGACAGAGATGAATTGAAAGACGGGGGTTCCATCATCTGGTATAATACCATTAAAGCGGTTAAAGCATTAAATCCAACCACTACTTTAGAAACATTAATTCCTGATTTTAAGGCCGAGAAAGAAAACATACAGCGTGTTATTGATGCGGCACCGGAAGTGGTGAGCCATAATATTGAAACTACCGAACGCCTTACCCGGCAGGTGCGTATCCAGGCAAAATACTGGCGTAGTATGGAAACACTTAAAATTTTACATGAAGGCGGCATGCGAACCAAGAGCGGCATTATGCTGGGTTTGGGAGAGGAGAAAGAAGAAGTGATACAAACATTGAAAGACTTAAAAGCAAACGGAGTTGATGTTGTAACCATCGGACAATACCTGCAGCCAACTAAGAAACATTTGCCTGTTGCCCGTTTTGTACATCCCGATGAGTTTGCAGAATTCAGAAGAATAGGGTATGAGCTTGGATTGGATTATGTAGAGAGCGGACCATTGGTTCGTTCTTCTTATCATAGCGAAAAACATGTGATACCCGGTTATGGAAGAAACAAATGGTTAGCAGAAAAAATTCAGGATACTATTTAATGGTTTTGAGAAAATAAGTTTACAATTTTCAACTTCATAATTTTAAATTCTTTGCTCCCTGTAAAATATTTATTAGCTGCCAGTTTTTCGTTTATAGCTTTTTGCTGCTCAGCACAGGTAAAATGGGTAAATGTAGATGCTGATTATGCTCCGCTTCCTGCCACGGTACAGGTATTTAAAACCACCGATTCCTTAGATGGCAAACCTTTTATTGCGTACTATGTAAAAGCAAAACTAAAAGATAAACAACTTGATTTTACTGTAGATACCACGCTTGGCAGGCGATTGACCCCTTTACAATTTTATGAAAAGAATAAACAGCCATTAGTTGTGGTGAACTGCACTTTTTTCAGTTTTGCTACAAACCAGAATCTTAATGTGGTGATAAAGGATGGGAAGATGGTTGGTTATAATTTACATTCAATACCGATGAAGGGAAAAGATACTTTGCAGTATAGGCACCCATTCGGTGCTGTATTAGGCATTAATAAAAAGCGAAAGACTGATGCAGCCTGGTTATATTCAGATTCAAGCTTACAATATCCATATGCCATACAATCGCCGGTTAAGGCAATAAGAGATTCAATTGCTCATACCGACATTAAACAAGTCAGGAGTATACAAGTTAGGAGTGTAATTTCTCCATTACTTGAACCGGCTCAAGGCCATATTTTTAATTTTTCAAAATGGAAAATGAAAACAGCCGTAGGGGGTGGGCCAATGCTGGTACAAAACGGCGAGGTTAAAATCACCAATGAAGAAGAATTAAAGTTCACCGGTAAAGCCATCAACGATAAGCATCCACGCACTTTAATGGGTTATACTAATGATGGCTACCTTATCATTATGGCGATACAAGGCAGGTCTCCCGGGGTAGCCGAAGGAGCCACTTTAGTACAGGAAGCCCAACTGATGATTGACCTGGGTTGTTACGAAGCGCTGAATTTAGATGGAGGCGGCAGCAGTTGTATGCTGGTAAACGGAAAAGAAACGATAAAGCCGAGTGATAAAACGGGAGAACGGCCTGTGCCTGCTGTTTTTATTATTGCTAAAAATAGATAGACCAATTTTTTACCCACAAATTGTAAAATACTTTTGTAATCTGATAATACTGGCACGATTATTTCATATTAAATTTACAATCGCTTAAAAATCTATATCCATCATAAAAGCTCTCTATTGAGGGCTTTATTTTTTGCCTTAATCCTTCATTTCCCAAACCAGCGCACTTGCTCCCAAAATAGCAGCATCGGCTTCCTTTAGTTCACTAAAAATCAGTTTTACTTTATTTTTAAAAATAGGCAGCAGGTTCTTTTCCATATGTTCTTTTACAGGGTTCATTATCAAATCGCCGGCTTTGCTAAGGCCTCCAAATAAGATAATCGCTTCAGGCGATGAGAACATGATGAAATTTGCCAGCGCTTCCCCAAGTATCTTCCCGGTAAAAGCATACACATC
>JBATAS010000170.1:0-2388 GCA_049661965.1 Ferruginibacter sp.
GCTTGGTTTTTTATTTATTCCGTTTGATTGAACAGCCTACACTACGGCTTTCTTTTATGGTTACATCTTTTCCTGCAACCAGTTCATTGATGGCTTCCTGTAAATGGTTACGTTTTATTGCAGTTACATCTGAGGGGCTGTCGTCAATAGCTCCATGGTAGACTAATTTTAAATTTTTGTCAAATAAAAAACACTCAGGTGTACGGTTGGCACCAAAAGCATCCGCTACTTCATGGTTTTTATCAACAACATAACTCCATTTGTATTTTTGTTCTTTCGCATAATTCTGCATGGCACTGTAGCTATCATCTTTATCGCGGTATGCTTCATTACTGTTAAGAATAATTACGCCTACATTCATTTTATCGGCGTACTCACTTATTGTAATTGTGCGTTCCTGGTTTTTTACAACATAAGGGCAGGTGTTGCAACTGAACATTACCAAAACACCATTTTCTTTTTTGGCATCTTTCATAGATACTTCCTGGTTATTGGTGCCCTTCATTTTAAGATCGGACTTAGGCATGGTACTGCCAATTTGCAGGGGATCGCCGTAGGTAAATGCCAGTGTTGCAGCAGCAGTAAATGCTATTAAACCAAATAATATTTTTTTCATGATTATGATTTTCACTAAAGTTAAGGATACGGGCATACAAATAAAAACCACTCGTGTATTATTTTTTCGCAGGTTCCAGCTGTTTTTCTTTTGCCTCACGTTTTTCGGCAATAGCTTTCAGCGATTTGATGCTTACATTAAGCTCAAACCCAATAAGCAATACAAGCGAATTGATAAATATAAGTGCCATTAAAACAATGATACTTCCTATAGAACCATACAGGGCATTATACCTGCCAAAACTGTTAACGAAATACGAAAATCCCAGAGAGGCCATTATGCAGAGAAATGTGGCCAGTATAGCACCCGGCGAAATCAACTTCCATTTTTTTTGTACAGCGGGAGCATATTTATAAATAAAGGCAATAGAATAAAAAACCAGTGCGATGATAACTATCCAGCGTATATAAGCAATCAACGCTATCCAGAAACTGCTTTTGAGGCCTACCCATTTTAAAAAGGCATTTTGCGTTATTAAAATAATAAGGCAACCCAATACCAGGCCGAAAATTAACGAAGTAAGCCGTATGGCAATCCAGCGGTTAATAAGGCCCTTTCTTTTTTCAAAACCGATATAATTTTTGTTGAAAGAGCGCATGATGCCAATCATGGCATTGGAAGCAAAGAATAAAGCAAGTAATAGACCAAATGACAGTAAACCAAAAACCGGTGCTTTAAAAAAAGTATCATCTATAAAGCTGATGATATCTTTATTGTATCCTTCGGCAGGAATAATATCTTTAATAATCAACGAAAGCTGTTTCAGTATTTCCTTTTTTTTAATAAAAGGTAAATTGGGTATCAGCGTAAATAAAAATAAAAAAGATGGCGG
This sequence comes from Ferruginibacter sp., assembly GCA_049661965.1. Classification (GTDB taxonomy): domain Bacteria; phylum Bacteroidota; class Bacteroidia; order Chitinophagales; family Chitinophagaceae; genus Ferruginibacter. Next base: position 1,449 of record JBATAS010000170.1, read on the forward strand.
TATGGCCATAATGAAATTATAGGCAATAGCCGATGCCCGTTCGGTTAAGCCAACTGTTTTCATCTGGCCGTAAAAAAAACGGGTAACATCATACAGGGGCACACCTTCAAAACCAGGCAAATACCAGTGCTTGCTTTTTTGTAAAACAAAAGCAAGTGGTGTTTTGGTAATCAGTATGCGTTCGAGTTTGGTCATGAAAAATACCGGCTGTTACTGCAAGATAATAAAATTGAATTTGCAGCAAACAGTAACGCAACGCCTGTTATTTAATTGCCCGGGCTTTTATTAAACTATCTAATGCCTGCCGGTATGCTTTTGCAAAAACCTGGTGCTCGGCATAGTTTGTTGCAAAATTTGAATAGCCATTAAACTCAGGCTTGGCTACAAAGTAAATATAATTGGTTTGCGGAGCATCTAATACGGCATCAATTGTTTTAATAGATGGGGTACAAATAGGGCCCGGCGGTAATCCTGCATTTTGATAAGTATTAAACGGCGAAGGGTAACTGAGGTGTTTATAAAGTATCCGTGTCAGCTTAAAATCTTTCATCGCAAACTTTACTGTGGGGTCAGCCTGCAGTTTCATGCCAGTAGCTATTCTGTTCATATATACACTGGCAATTTTTCCTTTATCGTCTGTTTTGTTTGTTTCTTCTTCTACAATACTGGCCATAGTATATACCTGTTCAGGAGTAAGATTTAATGCATTGGCTTTGCTCAATCTTTCTTCATTCCAGAATTTTTCTTTTTCTTCATGTAGTTTATCCAGGATTTTTTGAGCGTTTGTGTTCCAGAAGAAACTATAAGTATTGGGAATAACCGTTGTGAGTACAGTATTGTTGGTAACATGATATTTCTGTAAAGTTTCAGAATCATCTAAAATCTTCATTACCGATGCTGAATCACATTCAAAATTTTCGGCTATTTTTTCTGCAAGATC
>JBATAS010000171.1:0-2996 GCA_049661965.1 Ferruginibacter sp.
GAAGTAACCTGGGCAATGAAACGGGCTGATGATTGCCAAAAAGAATTAACGGGACTAACCACCAGAATTATGATAAAAAATCATATAATAGAAAAGCAAACCGATACTATCTATGTGCAACGGGAAATCATTCAAGATGTTGACAGTATCAATAAAATAGTAACGGAAAGCAGCATCAATAAACTTTTAAAAATGAAAAAATGAAAAAGTTCTTTGCGTTAATAGGGATAATTACAGTAGGTGCCATGCTTTGGTATTTTAAGCCAGACCCAATCGTTCAGGTTCTGGAAAAAAAGATGTACCTAACCGATACCGTTACTGTGTATAAGGATCGGTATAACATCACCCACGCTAAAATAACAGAGCGCCCGATTGCGTTCCAAAAAATGAAGGACGCAATAAGTAAAGAGTATTACAGTTATACGACTGATACATTGCTTCCGGCGCTGAAAATAGCAGAGCGAGAAATCGCAAGGCTAACAAGGGTTAACGCAAAACTACAAGGAGCAGCTAACAGGGTTGATACGGTGGTAATAAATGGCGGGCTTGTATTTAAAAACAAATACATGACTATCCAAACAGGGGATAGCAACGCCTCTTATATCTACGATGCTACTTTGGATATTTTAGAATATCGAAAAAAAAATTGGTTATTCGGCAAAGACCAGTACTACTTAGACATTAGCAGCCCTGATACGGCCTTCAAAATCCACGGGCTACAAACATACCGAAAGCCATTTTACCCAGACAAAGACAAACTAAAAATTAGCCTGTTGACTTCGGCAAGGTTCAGCCGAAGTATAGGAATTAACACAGGGTTGATGTTCAAATACAACCCTGACGGGATTATTTCACCTTACGTAAACATAGGGAGGGATTGGTTCATAGACGGCAGACCATCTATGTATTTTAACGCAGGTGCAGAAATCAATATTTACAGAAAGTGATAATTTATATGACGGAGCGTAAAACCCACTGATGCCGAAGGCTCGGTGGGATGTAAGCGACCTGCTAACGCTTTTTAAAGTTAAAAAATATTTTCTTATCTTTACTTATGCAAAACACATACCACAAAAAATCACACTCTAAATACTTAATAAAATGTTATGAAAAAGAAAATCACAATTGAGATTGACGAAAAATTAAAAAATCGGTATGCGAAAAAACTTGCAAAAAGCAAGTCGAACTTCACGAAACGAATCATTGAGTTGATTAAAGAAGACCTAAAAGTATGAGTTTAGAAAATGTAAAATGTCTTTCGCACGATTGCTCGCTAAAGGAGCAATGCGAGAGGTACGAACCAAAGGCCGTTGCTAACCAATTGTACGGCATGTTTCACTTTTACGAAGTGGACGGCGAAACGTTGTGTAACGAATTTATTCCTAAAAATGATAAAAAATGAAAAAAATAATAGTATGGCTTACGAGCCTCTGGATGCAAGTAACAAAAGGTTATGACTGGCTTAGGCCACGAGCTTTAAAAGCCGTTGAAGTTGTGAATCTTGTTAAAAATAATTTAACAAATGTCGCTGATGTGTTGGTGGCAATAACGCCAACAGATAAGGACGATGTTTTTCTAAAAAAAGCAAAGTTGGCTTTAGAAAAGGTAATACCAGAAGTCATGGCCGTTCAAGGCTTAATAGCGGGCAACGAACGGTTTGAAGATGTGTTGCCAGAATTTGTCAACTGGATGGGCAACAAAAGCAATTCAGGCAGGGCGGTGTTCTGGCGTGAATTAGTAGGTAAATTAGTTGAGGTATTAGCAGACGGCAAAGTAACTTTCAATGAAGCCCTGGCTTTAGCGATGATTATTTACTCTGAAATTAAAAAGTAAGGCTATGTTATATTATTGGTATAAAGATGATCTTGGAATCACAAGGGTTACTAACTTTTGGAACCGACCATATTACGTTAACAGCGATGATCCTAAAATTAAAGTTTTTATCGAAGACAAAAACGGCAATTACAGGCCCCCCACAAAAGAAGAATGGGTAAGGGAATCGAAAGCCGAAATTGAAGAAAGGAAACGGGTGAATGACCTGATAAATAGCTGTTTCAAAACTGATTGGCGGGACAAATTTATCTTATGGATAAAAAAACACTTGTAGTTAATAAAAGGTTATGAGGGAAAAAATTGAACAATACGCACGTGAGGTAGCACGCAACCACGGGCTTAACGAAGCAATGTTTTTAGCGTTTGTAGAAGTTGAAAGCGGCGGACTTGGCTTTGACCCTGCAACGGGGAAGATAATTATACAGTTTGAACCTGTTTGGTTTAAGCGGTTAGCACCTTATGCCCCTTCAGGGCTATGGAGTGTGAACAAGGTTAGCCGCCAATCCGCGGAGTGGATCGCCTTTAATGATGCGTTTAAGAAGAACCCAAACGCTGCTATGGAAAGCACTTCAATCGGCTTGCCGCAAATAATGGGCTTTCACTATAAGCGGCTTGGATATAAAAAAGTTGGCGGTATGTGGGATGATTTTAAAGTGAGTGAACGCAACCAATTGCAGGCGTTGGCGAAGTTTATAAAGACTGATTCGAGTCTTTTAAACGCTATTCAGCAAAGGAATTATCACGTCATCGCCAGCATTTATAACGGTGCAAATTATGCTAAAATGGCGAAGGTGTGGGGGCGAGAGCCTTATAACATTAGCCTACAAAAAGCCTTCAATCGGTATAACAGGGTTTAAAATATTTCTCATAAAGTAAGGGTTACGGCGGGGCATTTCAATGCTTCGCTTTTTTGTTAATCTATTCAGTAATTAGCCTATATTTTGAATTTTATTTAATGAATGTGGCATTTTATTATACAGTTTATAAATTTTGCGAAAATGTAAAAAAATGTTGTGTTTTATTTTGAAATGTCGCAAATAGCAATGTATATTTGTGCTTGAAACGTTACACAATGACAAAAGTAATAGAAAAAAACGTAAGCGAACAAATTAAAGAAAGGCTGGACTTTCTAAAACCTGATTTAAGGCATGGCGACTACAATG
>JBATAS010000172.1:0-8929 GCA_049661965.1 Ferruginibacter sp.
ATCCAGGTGATTGGTAGGTTCATCAAGCATTAAAAAGTTGGCTTTGCTGGCAATTGTCTTCGCCAGTGCAACCCTGGCCTTCTCACCTCCACTTAATACTTTAATTTTCTTTTCAACGGCTTCGCCACTAAATAAAAAAGCACCCAGTAAACTTCTTAGCTCTAAATCATTTTTTCCGCTTCGGGCATCTTTTAATTCTTCCAGTACGTCATTATTTTGATTCAGCGCTTCTAACTGATGTTGGGCATAAAAAGATTCTTCTACATTATGTCCCCATTCACGCTCTCCAAAAAACGATTCGGTATCAGCAATGATTCTCAATAAAGTCGATTTTCCTTTCCCATTGGCTCCAATCAATGCAATTTTATCTCCACGGTCAATTTCAGCGCCGGTATCTTCTAATATTTTTACGTTTCCAAAGCTTTTGCTTATATGTTTTAACGTAGCTACAATTTTGCCGGGCGTTTTATCAATGGCAAAATTAATACGCATATTCGGGCGTTCCAATTCTACATTTTCAATGCGTTCCAATTTTTCTAATCGCTTAACAATACTTTGTGCAGCAGCGGCTTTACTGGCTTTGGCTTTAAAGCGCTCAACAAATCGTTCGTTCTGCCGTATATAATCCTGCTGATTTTCGTAAGCTTTTTGTTGCATGTCTATACGCAACGCTTTTTCCTGCTCGTAATAGCTGTAATTACCTGTATAAAAATGTAATTCTCTTTGATAGAGTTCTACAATTTTATTTACCATTCTGTCTAAGAAAAAACGATCATGCGATACAATAACTACTGCACCAGGATAGTGTATCAAATATTTTTCAAGCCATTCTATACTCGGTAAATCCAGGTGATTGGTAGGTTCATCCATCAAGAGCACATCGGGGTTCATTAAAATCATTTTTGCTAAAAGCACCCGCATACGCCAGCCACCACTAAAGGTTTTGTATTGTTTTCCCAGGTCGGCATTGGCAAAACCAAGGCCCTGTAAAATTTCTTCGGTCCGGTGGTGTATACTGTAACCATCCAGCACTTCCATTTCATGCAACAAATCGGCGTATTTATGAGCCAGACTTTCATCACCGGTTTTTTCCAGTTCCAGGCCTAAAAGTTCTATTTCTTTTTCTAATTGTTTCACTCTTTCAAAAGCACCCATTGCCACTTCCAGAATAGAATCTTCTGTATCAAAACCCAGTAAATCCTGGTGTAAAAAACCAATAGTGGTTTCCCGGCCTTTTTCCACTGAGCCTTTTGCAGGGGTATACTGACCGGTTAATACCTTCAGTAAAGTAGATTTTCCGGTTCCGTTGTAACCAATCAATCCAATTCGTTCATTGGGTTGAATATGCCAGGTTGCATCTTCAACTATAGTTCTTGCACCAAATTCAAATGTTACATTCTGTAATCCTAAAAGCATAACTGATATTCCAATTGTTTAATTAGGCGGCAAAAATAACGATTATCGAACCTTAAACAGTAATTACTGTTATAATATCAAAAAATCTTTAAATAATGCACATGATTTATTTGCTGAGTGATTAGATTTGTAAAAAAACAAAAAATATGAAAAGGGTCTTATTAACGGTATTGTTTCTCATTTTGGCAATTGCAGGTTACTATTGGTATAAATTCAGCAAAACCAGTAGTGGAGATAGTGGCCCGAAACAGGCACCCATAACTTTGAAAAAACATTCTGATGGTTTTAATAATGCTGTAACAGCTGCCATGAAATCGTATTTTGACATGTCTGCTTCATTTGTTGAAGCCGATACAGCAATGGCCAAGGAACACTGCAGAAAATTTATTCAGCTAATGGACAGTATACCATTAGATGAATTGAAAAAAGATACTGCCACTATTTATGAAGTGGCTATGAATACCTTCTCTAATATTAAGACCAATGCCGGTTCTCTTTTATTGCAAACCGATATTACTGAAATGCGTAAAGACTTCAGCACAGTTTCTGAAAACCTGTATCCGTCTTTCTTCCAGGTAATTAATTATGAAGGGGATAAAATGTACTGGCAACATTGCCCGATGGCATTTAATGACGATATAGGCGCCAACTGGGTAAGTGCAACAAAAGAAGTTGTTAATCCCTACCTGGGAAAAAATCACCCAAAATACAAATCAACAATGTTGAACTGTGGGATGGTAAAAGATACCATTAAGGCTCAATAGACTGAATTTTAAAAGGATAAAGATTGGTTAACTATGAAAATATATCTCAGCATTTTTATTTTTATCCTGTTCTCTTTTTCTGCGGCTGCACAAAATAAATACACCATCAGCGGGTATATTAAAGATTCGTTGAACGGCGAAACCCTGATTGGTGCAACAGTTGCCGTTCAGGGGCTTACAAAAGGTATCAGCAGTAACCTGTATGGGTTTTATTCTATTACGCTTGATGAGGGAAGTTATACGCTCATCTGTTCTTTTATAGGCTATCGCTATAAAATAATAAAAATTGATCTTACCGCTGACACAAAGCTCAATTTTGAAGTTTTACCAAAGATCAGCCTGTCGCAGGAAGTTGTTGTATCTACAAAAAAACGTGACGCTAATGTAAGAAATGCTGAAATGGGGAAATTTACTTTACCCATTGAACAGATAAAATCAATTCCAGCTTTTTTGGGTGAGGTGGATCTGTTGAAAACAATTCAATTTTTACCTGGTGTGCGTAATGCAGGCGAGGGTAGTGCCGGAATATATGTACGTGGCGGCGGGCCAGATCAGAATTTGATTCTGCTGGATGATGCCCCGGTTTATAACACAGGTCATTTGTTTGGATTCTTTTCAATATTTAATGCAGACGCCATCAAGAATGTAACGTTGATTAAAGGAGGAATGCCGGCGCAATATGGTGGCCGCTTATCAAGCGTGCTTGATGTTTCGATGAAAGAAGGGAATAATCAAAAACTGCAGGTTGATGCAGGCATTGGTGTTATTGCTTCTCGGCTTTCCATTCAGGGGCCTCTCAAAAAAAATAAATCTTCATTTATTCTATCAGCACGTCGAACCTATATTGATGCACTTACCAAACCTTTTATAAGCAAGACCAGTCAGTTCAGGGGGAGTGGGTATTATTTTTATGATCTGAATGCGAAAGTCAATTATATCTTTTCGGAGAAAGACCGTGTTTATTTAAGTGGTTATTTTGGCCGTGATGTTTTTGATTTTGCCAATGGCAAACAAAGTTTGAAAATAAAAATCCCCTGGGGAAATAAAACCGGAACGCTTCGCTGGAATCATGTTTTCAATAATAAACTTTTTGGCAACACTACAGCAGTGTACAACGATTATAACTTTGAATTTAATGCACTGCAGAATGATTTTGAATTAAAGCTGGCCTCAGGTATTCGTGATCTGAGTATCAAACAGGATTTTGATCTCTACCCATATACCGGCCACAAACTTAAATTCGGTGGTATCTATACCTATCACAAATTTACACCTTCAGTAATAAGTGGTCGTCAGGACTCTACAGTTTTTAAACCCAATAATGCTCAAATAAAATATGGCCACGAAGCAGCTTTATATCTACAGGATGATTGGGAAATTAATGAAAAGATAAAAATCAATGCAGGACTACGTTACAGCTGGTTTCAGCAAACGGGACCTTATAAAATATACGAGACTGATGATAACGGCAACAGATTAGATAGTACAGTTTTTAATCGTGGTAAAGCTGTAAAAAATTATGGAGGACTTGAACCCCGCTTTACAATCAGGTATGCACTTAATGATGAAACTTCGCTTAAAGCTTCTGTAACCAGAAATTTTCAGTATATACATTTAGTAAGTAATGCAGGCACAACGCTGCCAACTGATATCTGGGTACCCAGTACTTATAAAGTAAAACCGCAGATAAGCTGGTTATATGCAGCAGGCTTCTTCAAAAACTTTAAAGACAACATGTATGAAACTTCTGTTGAAGTGTATTACAAACAGATGCAGAACCAGATTGAATATGAAGAAGGTTATACCCCAACAGGACTTGATGATACAGAAAACTCGTTCAGCTTTGGAAATGGCTGGAGCTATGGTGCTGAATTTTTTATTAATAAAACAAAGGGGCGTTTAACCGGCTGGCTGGGTTATACTTTAAGCTGGACGTGGAGAAAGTTTGCAGGCTTAAATTTTGGAGAGAAGTATCCTGCAAAATATGACCGGAGAAACGATATGAGTATTGTTGCCATGTATGAGCTGAATAAAAAGTGGAAACTATCGGCTTCTTTTGTTTTTGGAACCGGCAATGCGGCAACATTACCTCAGCGTTTTTATATTGTTGATGGTATTCTTACGCAGGAGTACAGCCGTATAAATGAATACCGGCTGCCTGCGTATCATCGTCTTGATTTTTCTGCTATACTTACCCCTAAGAAAAATATAAAACGTAAATGGAAAAGCGAATGGGTCTTTAGTGTATATAATGCCTATAACCGCAAAAACCCTTACTTTATTTATTTCGATCAGTCGGGCAGCCCGCTTAATGGCACATTGGAAATTCAGGCTAAACAGGTTTCCTTATTTCCGGTAATACCTGCAATAACCTGGAATGTGAGATTTTGATCATAAAAAAAGCACCTGCCTGATGACAGATGCTTCCATAAAATATAAAAATGGGTTAGCGAGTTAAAGTATAATAAGTTTCTACTTTCAGGCCCGGAAATGCGGGGTCATTTGTAGAGGTATTTACAGCAGTAAATAACTGAGAAGTCAGCATAAGCATCTTCCATCTGTAAGTTTTTCCCGGTGTAACAGAAATCAGCGAATCTGAACCGCTAAACTGGTAAGTTCCCACATCTGAACCTGTTGTATTGTATTTGTATTCGAATCCGGAACCGGCTTCAAACTTTACGAAATTTTTTGGCTTGGGCGATTTTGCCAGTATTGTGTCCTTTATGAAAGTACTGCCACTGTATAGCCTGAGTTGTATTCTGTTGATGCCCCATTCTCCTACAACCTGCTGCTCTTTAGGTAAGTCCATGCTGTGATCGGCCTTGGCACAGGAATTGGAAAGGATTACAATAGATAAAAGTCCGGCAATCAGTAATAAGGCAGTGTATTTGTTTTTCATCTTACGTAAATTAGATATTGGTTAAGCTAATTAACGTACAAATTATAGGTTTATTGCCTGTTTTTTGGTTTATGTACAAAGCGTATTACCCCGCTTTTTTGCAGATCGGAAGAAATACGTACTTCATAACGGTTGTCTCCATCATTTACAACCATCAGGGCAGTATTTGGCGGTATGGTGCCCAGGTTTTCGGCATACATGATAAGTTCATTTACTTCCCTGGTATCATCAACATTCAGTGTAAGGCTAATGGGTTTATCACTTAGCTTTTTGTGCGACAAAATAAGGTTGCCGTTAAAAAATAATGAAATGCTGTCGCCGTCTATTTCACCATTGTCATACAGGTTTACATTAAAGGTTTTATTATCAATTTCAATTGTTTTAATAAGGTCGCTGTTTCTTTTTTCGTAGCGGGGGTCAGTTGTTTTTTTCTCAACCTTTTCAGGTATTGGTAAGTTATTTGTTGTCTCTTCAGGAGATTTTTCTTCTGTTGCATTTTTTTTGATAACACCTGCCGAAACTGAAGGGTCAGGCTTTGTGTCGGTTTTTTTTATTGGCTCTTTCGGTTTGGCTTTTGCTACAGGCGAAGTCGGTGTTTTTTTGGGAACTGTTTTAGCAACCGGTGGTTTTGTTGTTGGTTTTTTGGTTATGGTATTATTATAATATTCGGGATTCTTTTTAAGTACCCTTCTTGATAAAAGGGTAGATCCAAATCCGCAATCACCCTCCTGGTTCAGTGCCGGCACCCAGGTTCCTTCCAGTATCTGTTCATCATCTTTTTGAAAATAAGTAAGTTTATGAATTTGAAAACAGTTGCGGATATTTACCGGCACATTTGTTTTTGTTCTTTCTATCTCGGTAATTTCTATGTATTTGCTCTTTTTATTTAGTTTACCTGTTAATTTGCAGATGGTATAATAACGTTTGCCACCATCGCTGAAATAAGTATAGGAATACCCGGTTACATTACTGCCCTTACACTCAATTTCCAGAACATATTCGCAGCGGTCGCCACCCCAGCCAACAAAAGATGTACTTCTGTCAATAAATTCACCTTTCCATTGCCCGGTAAAGTTTTGAGCGTAAACAGATGTGCTTAAGAAAACTATAAATAAAAATGGTACAATTTTTTTCATCCCGACAAAGATATTTTAGATAAACTTTTTCTTAGCTAATAAGTCGTTAAATTTGCAGCCTGCAAACTGCAAAGCTTTGCTGATAAAGATATGATAAAGATAACATTACCTGACGGTGCCGTCAGAGAGTATGAAAAAGGAGCTTCTGCATTTGATGTAGCTAAATCCATCAGTGAAGGATTGGCAAGAAAAGTTTTAGCTGCTGATATTAATGGTGAAGTTTGGGATGCACACAGACCAATTGATGCCGATTCATCTTTAAAACTACTTACCTGGGAAGATGCTGACGGTAAAGCTACCTTCTGGCATTCATCTGCACATTTAATGGCAGAGGCCGTGGAATCAGCTTTTCCGGGTGTTAAGTTTTGGGTAGGACCAGCTATAGATAAAGGGTTTTATTATGACATGGACCTTGGAGATAAAAAAATTACTGAAGATGATTTAATACAGTTGGAAAAAAAGATGAATGAACTGGCCAAACAAAAAAATCTTTTTATCCGTAAACTGATGCCCAAAGCCGAAGCAATACAATACTTCACTGAAAAAGGAGACGAATATAAACTTGATTTGTTAAGTGGTTTGAATGACGGTGAGATAACCTTTTATACGCAGGGCGGTTTTACCGATTTGTGCCGTGGACCGCATATTCCAAATACTGGGTTCATAAAAGCTATAAAACTTACCAGCATAGCAGGCGCATACTGGAAAGGGGATGAAAAAAATAAACAACTTACCCGTATTTATGGAGTTACTTTTCCTAACCAGACCGAACTGGATGAATACCTGACAATGCTGGAAGAAGCCAAGAAAAGAGATCACCGAAAGTTGGGAAAGGAATTGGGTATTTACACCATGGACGATAATGTTGGTCCAGGCCTTGTTTTATGGATGCCTAACGGAACGGTTATCATTGAAGAGCTGGAAAAACTGGCCAAAGAAACGGAAAAAGACGCTGGTTACAAAAGGGTGGTTACGCCGCATATTGCAAAGGAGAGTATGTATTTAACCAGTGGTCACTTGCCTTATTATGCAGATAGTATGTTTCCCCCAATGGAAATGGATGGAGAAAAATATTACCTCAAAGCAATGAATTGTCCGCATCACCATAAAATATTTGATGCTGAGCAAAGAAGTTACAAAGACCTGCCTTACCGCATTGCAGAGTACGGAACCTGTTACCGTTACGAACAAAGTGGCGAATTATTTGGTCTGATGAGGGTTCGTTGCCTGCACATGAATGATGCACATATTTATTGCAGCAAGGAAGATTTTGCACAGGAGTTTAAGGCTGTAAATGCTATGTACCTGAAATATTTTAAAATATTTGGTATCGAAAAATATGTAATGCGCCTGAGTTTGCATGATCCTGAAAAGCTTGGACAGAAATATGTGAATGAACCCGAACTCTGGCTTGAAACGGAAGCATTAGTTAGAAATGTTTTAATTGAAACCGGTGTTCCGTTTGTTGAAGTAAAAGGCGAAGGTGCTTTTTACGGACCAAAAATTGACGTGCAGATATGGAGTGCCATCGGTAAGGAATTCACACTGGCTACAAATCAGGTTGACTTTGCACAATCACGTAGTTTTAATTTGTCTTTTACTAATCAGAATAACCAACCGGAAATTCCATTGATCATTCACAGGGCACCTTTGGGAACCCACGAAAGGTTCATCGGATTTTTGCTGGAGCATTACGCCGGTAAATTTCCAACCTGGTTGGCACCGCTTCAGGTAAAAATTCTGCCCATCAGCGATAAGTTTATGGATTATGCAAATACAATTTTGCAAACCCTTAAAAAAGCTGATATTCGTGCCGAAATTGATGACCGCAGCGAAAAAATAGGTAAAAAAATAAGAGATACTGAAATTGCTAAAGTGCCGTACATGCTGGTTATTGGTGAGAAAGAGATGAATGAAGGGAAAGCATCTATACGCAGGCAGGGCAAGGGCGACTTGGGAGCAAAACCTGTTGAAGAATTTGTACATGAGATACTGGCTGAAATTAAAGACAGAGTATCAGAATAGAGAACCAACCTGACCTTACTGGCATTAAATTTGGATTAGTAACATTAAATAAATATATTGCTAATAGCTTATCTGAAATAAAAATGATAATTTTGATAGGCAAAACAACATTGTAAATTAAAAATAATAAATGGCATTTCCACCCAGGCCCCGGGGAACCTTTAATCCCCGATTTAAAAAAGAACAACAACAGGAGCACCGCACCAACCACATGATAAGAGTACCCGAGGTACGGTTGGTTGGCGAAAACGTGGAACCCGGCGTTTACTCAAAAGATGAGGCTCAAAAAATTGCAAACTCTCAAGACCTTGATTTAGTTGAAATTTCTCCCGGCGCAAAACCTCCGGTGTGTAAGATTATTGACTATAATAAATTCCTGTACGAAGAGAAGAAAAAGAAGAAGGAAATGAAAGCGAAATCCAAAACCAGCGAGGTTAAGGAAATTCGTTTTACACCCAATACAGATGATCACGATTTTGAATTTAAAGTAAAACACGCCGAAAAATTTTTGTCGGATGGTGATAAGGTAAAAGCCCACGTTCAGTTTAAGGGGCGTGCCATCATGTTTAAGGAAAGAGGCGAATTATTATTACTGAAATTCGCTGATCGTTTAAAAGACGTTGGTGCATTGGAAAGCATGCCCAAGATGGAAGGAAAAAGGATGCTTGTAATGTTTGCACCTAAAGCAA
>JBATAS010000173.1:0-14445 GCA_049661965.1 Ferruginibacter sp.
AGCTTTTACTACGCAACTCATTTCTGCAGTAATTATTTTCATTACCATCTTTTACATTTGCGCCAATCATTACTTCGAGTATATGTATGCATATAAGCATGCATCCAAAGAGCTTGAACCAAAGTACTTGCTGGCCTGCATTTGGGAAGGGCAGGAAGGAAGTTTTTTATTATGGACTATATGGCATAGCATTCTGGGCATCTTCATCATGTTTAAATCAAAAGAATGGGAAGCACCGGTTATGTCGGTTATCAGTTTAGCTCAATGCTTTTTGCTGATGATGTTACTAGGGTTATATGTTGGAGATATCAGGCTTGGCAGCAGCCCTTTCACTTTAACAAGAAATGAAATTACCGGTCCTATTTTCAGTCAGCCCAATTACCTTAGTTTTATTAAAGACGGTGTTGGCCTTAATGTTTTACTCCGCAATTACTGGATGGTTATTCATCCGCCAGTTTTATTTTTAGGATTTGCATCTACCATTATTCCTTTTGCTTACGCATACGCAGGTATTCAAACCAAACGTTTTGGTGACTGGATAACCCCTGCCCTGCCTTGGGCTTTGTTCAGCGCCTGTGTGCTGGGTGTTGGTATTATGATGGGTGGTAAATGGGCATACGAATCTTTATCATTTGGTGGTTACTGGGCCTGGGATCCGGTGGAGAATGCATCGCTGGTACCCTGGTTAATTTTGATCGCCGGTTTACACACTATGGTAATTTTTAAAGCAACGGGCCATTCTTTAAAAGCCAGTTATCTTTTTGCATTCCTCACATTTATTTTTATTCTTTATTCAACTTTTTTAACCCGTACAGGTGTACTGGGCGATACATCGGTGCATGCTTTTACTGATGCAGGAAAAGCTATTAATGTAATGATATTGCTTTTTGTTGCTGCATTCACCTTACCATCGCTGGGCTTGTTTTTTGCCAATTTAAAAAAGATGCCTGCCGAACAAAAAGAAGAAAGCACTAATTCCCGTGAGTTCTGGATGTTCATCGGGTCGCTGGTATTCTTTTTAACAGCCATCTTCATTATTGCAAAAACATCAGTGCCTGTTTACAACAAAATTTTTGGCACCAGCATTGCACAGCCCGAGAATGTAGAGTTCTCCTATAACAAAGTAGTTATCCTGGTAGCCATTATTATTGGTTTGTTAAGTGCGGTTACTCAATACTTCAAATACAAAAAAACTTCATCGCAATATATTTTAAAGAAGATTGCAGTACCTACTTTAATTGCTGCAGTCACTACGGCTTTACTGGCTGTTTTTTATCCGCTTACTTATTATAAGATGGGTGCAGGGTTTTTGGGAGCCGCTTATGTTGCTTTGTTTGCAGCTATCTATTCCGTTGTTGCTAATGCTGCCTATATCTGGACAGGATTAAACGGCAAATTAAAAGCTGCCGGTGGTTCCGTTGCCCATCTTGGTTTTGCGTTGATGATAGCAGGTATTTTAATTTCCTCGAGCAATAAAGAAGTCATCAGCAACAGCAGGGCAAATGGTATCAATTTACAGATATCGGGTAAAGACCCCATGACCAAGGAAACAGATAATCCTTTAGAAAATCTTACCCTTATCCGCCAGGTACCCGCCAGCATGGGGCCATACGAAGTAACTTATGTAAGAGATTCTTTTGGTAACGAAAAAGGACGCCGTTTTTATGAATTACAATTTCAGCGTAAAGATGCCGTAACAAAAAAAGTGGTAGAGCAGTTTACTTTATGGCCCGATGTGTACATCATGAAGGATAACAACATGAGCAGTAACCCTGATACGAAGGCTTATTTAAACAAAGATGTATTCACCTACATCTCTTATGCCATCAATAATAAAGAAGAAGACACTGCACAGTTTAAAATAAAAGAACTGGCCATAGGCGATACAGTTTTTTACAGCAATGGCATTATCATTTTAAACAATGTTGTCAGCAATCCTGATAATGGTAAATACCATTTTAAACCAACAGATAAAGTATTAATGGCGGATGTTACGCTCATCAGTAAAGACAGCATGCACTTTAAAGCCATGCCTGCTATTGAAATTGACGAATTTGGCGCCAACTTTATTGATGATACTGTGTATGCACAAAACCTGTACGCAAGATTTGCCGGCGTAACCGAAGATCAAAAAATAAAACTGGGCATTAAGGAATCAGATAAACTGATAGAATATGTCACCCTAAAGGCCTATGTATTTCCATACATCAATTTAGTGTGGTTGGGACTAATTGTTATGGCGCTGGGTATTGTTATGAGTGCAGTAAAGCGTGCTAAACTATCTACTTTTTATGCTGGGCTGGCTTTAATTTTTGCCGCAGTCGGGCTCTTCTATATGTTTCTGTTAGCAAATTAGAATCACAGTCGGCCTGCAATTGCCTGATCACTTTTTCTACTTTTTTGTCAGCATCGCTGTACAAATTACCAGTATTAAAAAATACCCGTAACAACCCTGAATCTTTCAACAGCGAATCAACCATTTTTGGCACCTGGTAAACCAGTAAAGTATCACAGGCCGATCTGATCTCACGATACGCCGAATCAATCCTCACCTCAGCTATCGAATCGTTATAATGCTGAATTTCCTGTGGCGGTGGCTTTTCTGTATGCTCAACACAGCCGCTAAACACAAGAATTACACAATAAACAGCAAAATTTAGGGTTACATTAAGCATCAATTCGAATTAAATATTGGTCTAAACAGTAAATTTACAATATGCATTGGCTAAAGCGCCTCATATTTATTAAAAGGAGTCTCCTGCTTATTGTGATTATGTTAATCGCAGGTGGTAAAGCCATATATGCACAAACCGGTGTTAACGATACCATTACCACATATGCTGTAATTTATGATGGCGATACCATTGAAGCTAAAACATTATCAACTGTAGATTTTTATGCATGGGTACGTAATGCTGATATGGCTCAACGGGCCAAATGGACACGTCTTCGTAATGCCATAATTGTTACTTACCCCTATGCCATTCGATCGGGTATGATCATGAATGATATTAACGCAAAACTGGTTGGCGTAACTGATAAATCGGAACGCCGGAAAATTATAAGAGCGAGGGAGAAGGAGTTGAAAAAAGAGTTTACAGACCCATTGAGTAATTTATCAGTTTACCAGGGCAGGGTATTAATGAAACTGATAAACCGGGAAACCGGAAATAACTGCTACGAAATTATTAAAGAATATAAAGGTGCCATAACAGCCCGTTTTTACCAGACAATTGCATTTTTTTTCAGCAGCAATTTAAAACAGCCTTATGATATTGATGGCGAGGACAGTGAAATGGAAATGATTGTAAAAGAAGTCTGTCAAACATATGGTTACCGGTACATGGCTGTTCGGCTCAGGATGTCGCCTGATATAAATTGAGCTGTACTTTTTTTACACTTTTGTTAAACATTTTATCCCCTTAACTGTTTTATTTCTTCACTTTCTTTTATTCTTGTTAATAAAGCAGGTAAATTCTGTTGTACTTATACTTGTACTACAAACTTATTGAACAAAATAAGTTAATTTGCATCCAGAAATTTATCACATAAGCATGAAGTTAGATATATTGGCTTTCGGTGTTCACCCCGATGATGTGGAATTGAGTTGTGCCGGAGCTTTACTGGTTGAAAAAAAGAACGGAAAAAGAACAGGAATTATAGATTTAACAGGAGGCGAATTGGGTACCAGAGGCAATGCTGAAACAAGAAGAACCGAAGCTGCAGATGCTGCCAGAATACTGGGAGTTGATATACGGGAGAATTTAGGGATGGCTGATGGTTTTTTGCAAAACGATGAAGCCCATCAGCGAAAGATAATTGCGGCTTTAAGAACTTATCAACCTGAAATTATTTTATGCAATGCACCAGAAGACAGGCACCCTGATCATGGGCGTTCATCTAAGCTGGTTGCTGATGCAGCATTTCTTTCAGGCTTGATGAAAATTAAAACGGCAGTAAACGGGGCAGTACAGGAAGCATGGCGGCCCAAGTACGTTTTCAGATATATCCAGGACAGGATGCTGAACCCTGATTTTGTAATTGACATTACAGATGTGTTTGAACAGAAGATTGAGGCAATAAAAGCATATAAAACACAGTTTCATACTGGTGATGCCGACGGCCCACAAACATATATTTCAACACCGGATTTTTTAGACAGTGTTATTTACCGGCATAAATGGTTTGGTAAGATGATCGGGGTTAAATATGCAGAGGGTTTCATTTCGGAAAAAATGATAGGATTAAAAAATTTTGACGCAATAATTAAAGAAAATACTTAAGATAAAAATTCAACTATTACACATGGCAACTCCCAAATTTTTAAATGTTAAAGGTTCTAATTTTCACCAGGAACTGAAGAGAAGAGTAAATAATTATTTTACCGAATCAAAAACACCATCACATGGCAATTTTGGCCTTTACTTTAAGGCTGTTTTGTTGTGGACTGTGTATGTGGCATTATATGTTCATGTACTTTTCTTTACGCCTGTAACATGGGTTGCTATTCTGGAATGTTTTGTAATGGGAGGCTTAACGGCAGCTATTGGTTTTAATGTAATGCACGATGGCGGGCATGGCAGTTTCAGCAACAGTAAATTCTGGAACAAGATTGCAGCATTTTCGGTAAACGCATTGGGTGCCAGTGGCATCATGTGGAACAACAAGCATAATATTATTCATCATACCTATACCAATATTGATGGTATTGATGATGACATTGAAATTAAACCTTTGCTTAGAATGTGCTCAACGCAAAAAAAATATTTCATTCACCGTTTTCAGCATATTTACGTTTGGTTTTTATACACGTTATTATTGCTGGTTTGGGTTTTTCAATCAGACTATCGTAAATATTTCAGCAAAAAAGTAGGTGAAGTACCCATTAAAAAAATGAGCACTTTTCAGCATTTTGCATTTTGGATTGCTAAAGCCGGATATTATTTTATGATGATCGTGTTACCAATCATGTTGCTGGGTTTTGTTAAATGGATGGTTGGTTTTTTAATCATCGCTATGTTTGCCGGCTTTGTGTTGAGCATCGTTTTTCAATTAGCACATACAGTTGAAGAAACCGCTTTTCCAGTGCCCGATGCGGATATTAATCGTATTGAAAACGAGTGGGCTATTCACCAGATTGAAACAACAGCAAACTTTGCCACTAAAAATAAACTGATCTCGTGGTTGGTTGGCGGATTGAATTTTCAGATAGAGCATCATCTCTTTCCAAAAATTTCACATATCCACTACCCTGCCATCAGCAAAATAATCAAGCAAACCTGCGAAGAGTATGGTATAAGATATATTGAATACAGAAGAATGCGCCATGCCATAGTATCGCATACTGTTCACTTAAGAAATATGGGCAGGGCTTAAACCTTAACAGATTTCATTATTCGGCCTGTTTATTATTTACATTTACGTAATAATAAACAGGCTTTTTATTTCAACAAGAAAAACTAAACCCATGTCACAAAAACCGACGTCATCAAAATCAATTGCTGCAAAAACAAAGGCTGCAAAAACCTGGCTTGATAAACACAGGGAATCTTTAAGCTTTGGACAGAGAATTGCAGATACTGTTGCAAACGGTATGGGTTCCTGGACATTCATTATCTGGCAGACGATCTTTGTAATTATCTGGATGGCGTTGAATGTTGTTGCCTTTGTAGGGCATTGGGATGTATATCCTTTCATTCTGCTTAATTTGATCTTTTCTACGCAGGCAGCTTATGCCGCACCTATTATCATGATGGCACAAAACAGGCAAAGTGAACGTGACCGTTTGCAAGCCCAGGCAGATTATGATACCAATGTGGAAGCCAAACTCGAGATTGAATCGCTTCAAATGCAATTGAATAAAATTGAGACTGAAAAACTGGACAAGATTATATCGATGTTGGAAGAGATGAAGAAAAAATAACAAGTCATTGGTCATTATGAAACTCATTCAGTAACCACCTCATTCACAAATGACTTATTGACTCAATCACTTAATACTGTTCTTTTCGTAAATTTGCCCTTCAAAACAAAATAATGAGCGAAGAAAAAAACCTCAATTTTATTGAGGAAATAATAGAAGAAGATTTAAAAAGCGGTAAATATAAAAGCATCTTAACCCGTTTTCCTCCTGAGCCTAACGGATACCTTCATATTGGCCATGCCAAAGCCATTTGCTTCAATTTTGGTCTGGGCTTAAAGTATGGAGGTAAAACTAATCTTCGCTTTGATGATACTAACCCCGTTACAGAAGAGACCGAATATGTTGACAGTATAAAAGGCGATATTAAGTGGCTCGGCTTTAGCTGGGCCGAAGAACTATATACTTCTGATTATTTTGGCAAACTATATCAATTCGCCATTGACCTTATCAATAAAGGATTGGCTTATGTAGATGATTCAACCGCAGAAGAAATTGCTGTTTTTAAAGGCACACCAACAGAGCCCGGAAAAGATAATCAATACCGCAGCCGCAGCATTGAAGAAAATCTTACTCTTTTTACGGATATGAAAGCCGGGAAATATAAAGACGGTGAAAAAGTATTACGTGCTAAAATTGACATGAAGCATACTAATATGCTGATGAGGGATCCGATCATCTATCGTATCAAGCATGCCCACCATCACCGTACGGGTAATGAATGGAGTATTTATCCCATGTACGATTTTGCCCATGGCCAGAGCGATAGTATTGAGAACATCACTCATTCCATTTGTACATTGGAATTTATACCGCACCGGGAATTATATGACTGGTTTATTAAAAAGCTGGAAATTTTTCCATCGCATCAATATGAATTTGCCAGGCTGAACATGACTTATACCGTAATGAGCAAAAGAAAATTATTACAGCTCGTTAACGAAGGGCATGTTAAGGGATGGGATGATCCACGTATGCCAACACTCAGTGCTTTCCGCCGTAAAGGATACACCCCAACGAGCATCCGTACTTTTTGTGATAAGATCGGTATTGCTAAAAGAGAAAACTTTATTGATCTCGGTCTGCTCGAATTCTGCTTACGTGAAGAGCTGAATCAAAAGGCATTTCGTGTTATGGCTGTACTCGATCCCATAAAACTTATCATCACTAATTATGAAGATGGCAAGACTGAGGAACTGGTTAGTGAGAACGGACCTGATGAAACTTTGGGAAAAAGAGATCTTCCTTTTGGAAAAGAGTTATGGATAGAAAGAGAGGATTTTATGGAAGTACCGGCAAAAAAGTGGTTTCGTCTGGCACCGGGCAGTATGGTGCGTTTAAAAAGTGCAT
Source organism: Ferruginibacter sp. (assembly GCA_049661965.1). Taxonomy (GTDB): domain Bacteria; phylum Bacteroidota; class Bacteroidia; order Chitinophagales; family Chitinophagaceae; genus Ferruginibacter. The sequence continues at coordinate 7,271 of JBATAS010000173.1, forward strand.
ACATTGTAAAATGTGAAAGCTTTATCAAAGATGCTCATGGGAATATCAGCGAAGTTCATTGTACTTATATTCAGGAGAGTAAGAGTGGCAGTGACAGCAGCGGCATCAGTGTAAAAGGAACCATCCATTGGGTTAGCGCTGCGCATGCTGCAACTGCCGAAGTACGTTTGTACGACCGCTTATTTACATCTGAAAACCCTTTGGGTGAAGAAGGAGATTTTAAAGATACCATCAATCCTGATTCATTACAGGTTATTACCCAGGCAATGATTGAACCCTCACTCAAAAATGCTACTCCCCAAAATCGTTACCAGTTTATCCGTAAGGGATATTTTTGTTTAGATAAAGATTCATCACCAGAAAAACTGGTGTTTAACCGAACGGTTACTTTAAAAGATGCCTGGGCCAAAGAAGCAAAAAAGAAAGGTTAATCTTTATTAACAAGTTTTAGATGAGGAAAGCCTGATGCAATCAACATAATTATTGATACTGCAACCATCAGGTACAAGCTGAACAGTTTTTCGGGGCAATAGTTATTATAGCACGATCCAAACAATATAAATGTTTTTACAGCATAAGCTACAGTAATTGCACATATAAAAAGATTGGCTCTTTTTGCCCATATCTTTGGAATAATAATAAACAGTAACGCAATTGAAGCCAGCAATACTAAAAACTTACCCGGCTTACCGTATTCATTCTTGTAGCTGTAAAAGCCGGTAAATGTCTGATTAATATCGGCATAATACACCCAAGGTAAAAAACAACAAACGATCAAGGTTATACAGGCGGCTATTCCCAGCCAGTGAAGATATTTTACAAACATAAAAGCAAAATAAAGGTTTAACAAAAAACTTCATTGCAATACCATTAAAAGCATCTCAATGAAGTTCCAATCAGTTGATTTACTGATTCAACACGGCAAAGTTAAGTAATCGCAACTACTCTGTTTGCAAAGTTTTAGTGCATGTTATCTGATCTCTGCGATCCACTGTGTGGCAAATGCCCTACCTGCTTCTACTGCATCCTTACCTGCCCTGAATGCAAGTTTCCACCTGTTTCCCTTTCTTTCATAAACAGGATTTACAAAATATTTCTTCCTGTTTTTTTCAGTGAGTTGTGCAGTAAAATCTATATCTGCAGTTGCATCAAGAAAAGATTGCAGCTTCACTTTTACATACTGTAAATGATCAGCCGGGTATTTAGATTCCCAGTTCTTAATACTGTTGTCATAAGATTGCTGCATCATGTTTTTCATACTTTCGTAATTCTGTCCGTATGCTTTAAGTGATTTATTGTTGGGGTCTTCTGCATCCTTTAAATTCTTTTTTGCAGCTTCGAGAGACTGTTCAAATATCTTTTTCAGCTCAGGACCGGCTTTCTTCAAACTCTCTTCTGAGCTTTGAACAAACTCCTTTGCCATTTTTATCATAGAGGCCCGCATTTCCTCAGGTGTCTCCACTTTTTGTGCAGGAGCCGGTTTATTATTTTCTCTTAACGCTGCATACTCCTTTTTAAAAGCAGCTGTATTAGTATATTGCTTAGCATATGCAGCAATATCTTTCACCACAGCAGCCCTGTTATCTACTATAATATTTTTCAGGTTACTGATCCCGTAATAGTCCAGTGACCCGCTCAATAAACTGCCGGTTATTTTACTGTTTGCTTCCTGCTGACTTATGCCCAATTGCTTTAAAAAATCTTCTTTCATTTTTTCGGCTGTAAAAGAAAACAGGAATAAACTGAGAACTATCAGGATAAAGGCTGCAATACAAAGCCGAAGCATTACAATCATTCTGCTATAAGCTGTCTTTTTCATTTTTTTAAAGTTGATGCTGTTAATTAATTACTTACAACCAGGTGCTTCGAAAAAGGTATGCCCATGGTATTTATTTGAATAGTCTCTACCTCTTCTTTAGCAGCTGTTGTTTTTTGAGTGTTGATCATTTTAATGCTGTTTTGTTTTGCATTTTGAATCGCCTTATCGGCCTGTTTCATCTCTGCGTAAAACCAGGTTGGAAATGCCAGCACTAACACGACCACCTGAACAGTAAACCTTAGCTTTTTCATTTTAAAAATTTAATTGTTTAATTGATTGATTCCGGGTGTAAAATTGCAGCGGAATTTATCTTTTGTAAAGAAGGTGTTGTATGAGTTGTGATGTTCATCGGATGAATTGAACTATAATAGTGAAAGTTAAGCTGGTTATACTTTTCTTAACATTTATAAATTGTTTCTCAAGGCAAAAAACTAAACTTATCCATAAATAAAACAGGCAATGATATTAACCATTGCCTGAAACTGACTATAAGCTATACTTTTATTATTGCTGATTTGAAAACCATTCTATTGCTGCAAGTATTTTACTGTCCTTTTCCCGATTAAAGAAATTATCTCCACCCGCTACCTGGATATCTGGTTTTACATCATCCACGTATATATTGCCATACCTGTCTCTCAGGTACCCAACGGCCAGTACTATACCATACTCTTTACCATGCAGGCGAAATCCATCGTTAGCCGTTGTATAACCCGCTGTATTTTCCCCTATTAAAACGGTATTCTGCCTCCAGATAAATCCGGCAGCAAGACACTCGCCAGAACTTGCGGTAACCGGGCCGGTTATAATAACTACAGGATGTGCCGAAAGATCGCCGCATGTTCTTGGCAGCCCTGTTATTACCTTCCCGTTCACAGATACACCCTCACGGGTAATGGAACTTTTTTCAAACCCTGATCCTGATGCTGCAGGATACAGACCAAAGTCAGTTTCGCCCAATACATTGCTAAGCCCCGCAAACATGGGGAACATATTACCTCCGGCATTCAACCTCAGGTCTATGATAATCCCTTTGGTAGATTCATTGATATTTATAAAAAGAGAATCCTGAATTTTTTGTGCAAATGCCTTCATCTTTTCTTCTGTCTGTCCGCCAAAATAAGGGATAGAAATATAGGCATACTTATTTTCAACAATTCCTGTATATATCCTGGCTCCATTTAAAGCAGCCTCGCTGATATTTTCTGAAATGCGGCTGGTATCGTAAACAAAATCCGGGTTCCGGTACATTTCACCATTTAGCGATAACCATCCATGTTTATCACCCAAAGCATTAAAAGCATATTTTATGCCCGGTGCAGCATCCTTAAAATTTGATGCATTTTTTGTGATTGCATAAACAGTATCACCGATATTTTTCCAGTTAACCCGCTTTGAAAAAACGGAATTCTGCTCCATGATACGTAACGCACTGTCAATAAATTTCCTTACACTGTCTGGTTGCTGTGCTTTTCCCTGTAAGGAACAAAGAATAAAAAAAGATGCAAAGATTGATTTCATTTTAGCTATTATTCCTGATTTGTTATGAAGACAACTGTTTTGTTCTTACTATTTTTTTCAAAAGTTCGTCCAGTTCAGGGTACTTTTTTGAAGCATACCAGGTATTACCTGTAACAACAGTTTTATATACAGAAGACTTAGTACTTCCGATATAGTATCCCGAGTTTGTACCCCTGCTGCTGCCAGATACCGGCATAGCGGAAACATGATGATGCTGTCTTTTAGCAGCGGTTGATTTTTTACCCTGAATTATTGCTTTCATAAAAATTATTTATGTAAAAACTGTTCATGCTTTTCCTGAACTGACCACAAGATTAATATATCGGCAAGTGCATTAAAACTGTATTGCACATGAACTGTGCAGATGGATGAATGAATTGTGCGTATTTATCCTGAATAAAGGAACAGGCTTTAAATATTATTCCAAAACTGATTTATATTTGACTCCGTTATGCCAGGAAAAATTTTAAGGCTTATCATATTCACCTCTTTGTGGCTTTGCAGCTTCTGCACCCAGGCGCAGCAAAAAAAATATATCTATAAGCGATACGGTAAAATAAACGGGCTGGTAGCGGATATCGCTTTTGCGGTTGTTCAGGATAACCAGGGCTATATCTGGATAGCTACCGACAGGGGGGTGCAACGTTCCGATGGTAAGCGGTTCATTACCTTACAGCACAACAGCAATGATAAAAACTCGCTACCTACAAACGAAATAGGTGGTTTGCATTTTGATAAAAAAGGAAGGCTTTGGGTTTTGTTTTTTGGCAATAAGATCGGCATTTTAAATACCTCCACTTTTAAATACAGCCCTGCAAATATTATCATCCCTGCTGAATTCAGAAAGAATAATATGGTTCGCTTTCAGGAAGATGATAGTGGAACGGTTTACTTTTCTGTTCAGAACTACGGCGTATTAACCTACAATGAAACAAAAAACGAATTTTCTGCTGCCAATAATATCATCAAACTTAATGACAGTACCCGTATCCTTGATATTAAGCAAGGCAAACCAAAAAATAATTATCTGGTTACTACAGACAAAGGACTTGGAACTTACAACGCATCAGCGAAGCAATGGACACTGCACAACAATGATGCCTTTCTTAAATCCATAAACGATTTACTTACCGGACAAAAGGCTGCAGGCCCCGGGCATATATTTACCGATTCAAAAGGGAGGATTTGGTTTGATCTGTGGGTTGAAGCCAAACCAGAGCCAGGACCCTATGTTTATTGTTACAATCCTGCTGACAGAAGCTGGACTACGCATAAAAAAAGCATTGATATTGCCTCAGGTTCCTATCATTCCATCAATGGATTTTTAGAACAAAAGAATGGCGATATCTGGCTGTACGGAACTTCGCTGTTTGCAAAATTCAACGAAGAAAAAAAAATATTTGAAGACGTACGCAATGAATACCTGACGGTAAAAGGTATAGGCCTTGAACACATTTATAACCTGTTTGAAGACAAGGATGCCAATATATGGATATCCAGTACCAATGGGCTATTCATGTTTAATCCCGGCCGGCAGATTTTTAATAACCTGTCGAATAAAAGAGCAAATGACCAGACCGTTTATAAAAACTCGGTAGATGCACTGCTGCAATCTAAAAACGGTAATATTTATGCCAGTACCTGGGGGCAAGGCATTTTTGCATACGATACCGATTTTAATATTGCCGCCAATCCGGTTATCCGTTCGCCAAAACAAAATGATGGTTTTGCCGGATGGGATATGTACGAAAGAAACAACGGCGAGATATGGATTGCCATGCAAGGAGGAAGCGTACGCATCTATTCTCCCCAAACAAAAAAAACAACAGAATTAAAATTATCGGTTTTTGATAACAGGACTGTAAGGCAGGTTATTGAAGACAACAGCGGTAATATGTGGATGGGTACTCAATACGGCGCAATTGTAAAGTGTATAAATGCCAATTGGCATGATGCTGCAAATTCATTCAAAGTAATGCAGCAGTTAAAAGGCCGCATAACAAAGCTGGTTGCTGATAATGCAGGTTTCATCTGGGTATGCACTGACAGATATGGTTTATACAAACTTAATGCACAAGATGGCAGAATCATTAATCATTATGATGATGAATCTCTTCCAGGTTCACGTTTACAGACGGGAGGCGCCAATGATGTTCTGCAATATAACGACAGCCTGTTTTTAATTGCCAGCAGGGGGCTTAATTTGTTGAATACAAAAACGAATACAATTACTGTTATTAACACGGGCAAGGAAAGTGAATACTCTTCCTTATCGAACATTGTAAAAGACAAACAGGGATTTATCTGGCTTGCATATGCCGATAATCTTTGCCGGATGAAATTCGGGGAAAGAACGTTCATTTATTTTGGTGAAGAAGATGGTATAGCCAACAGCCATTTTCAGATTAATGCTTCTGCAGTGCTGAAAGACGGAAGAATTTTGCTGGGAACCACAACTGATATACTCGTTTTTGACCCTGCAAAAATAAAACTAACTGATAAGGCAATCCCAGTAAGCATCTCTGGGTTTGCTGTTGCCGATCAGCCTCTTCGGGTTGATTCTTTACTTTCGCTCAACAAGATCACACTCCCCTATTTTAAAAATTCTTTTTCTGTTGACCTGGCCACATTTACCTACCAGGATGATCATGCTGTGATGTACATGATGGAAGGCCTGGACGATAAATGGCTGAATACAACAACACATAAAATAATTTACAGTTTTTTACCACCCGGCACTTATACATTTAAAACAAAAACCATTACTGCAACGGGAAAGGAATCGGCTATTACAAACCTTACGATAAAAATTGTTCCGCCTTTCTGGAAATCGTGGTGGTTTTATGGATTACTTATATTAAGCGGCATTGGAATTTTTTACCTGGCCGACAGGGAGCGTCTGCTTCGGATAAGGGCAACGCAAAAACTGAGAACAGATATTGCCCTCAGCCTGCACGACGATGTGAACACCGAACTTAACAATATTAACCTGCTGAGTGAAATGGCCAGGATGAAAGTTGACAAAGACATCAGCAAATCGAAAGAACTTATTGAACAGATAAGTGATAAAAGCAACGACATGATTATTGCCATGGATGATATGTTGTGGGTGATTGATCCGTTAAACGACAATATGGAAAAAACCCTGCTGCGGATGGATGAGTTTATTGATGCTTTACGCAACCGGCATGAAGCGGAAATTGACATCCAGATTGACAAAGCGGTAACCGACTTGAAACTGGATATGAAATTAAGGCATGGCTTCTTTTTTATTTTCAAATCGGCCCTGAAGTGTATTGTGCAGCATGCAGGTGCAAAAAAAGTACTTATTAATATTGATCATCAAAAAAACATCCTTGGGCTTACCATGCAGGGCAATGCAGCAATTAAAAATACCGATCCCAATATTTTAAAATGTACTGAAGATATGAAACTTCATGCTGCAAATGTTAAAGCCGAATTGGATATACAACAGGAAAAGAACGGGACTAATATCGTGTTGATTATGCCTGTGGAGTAATTCTTATTTACCCATCCACTTCTTGAACTCAGTAACTTTTTCACGGCTTACCAATGCCTCCTTATCCACCGCAGGTTTTAAAGTCAGCATAAGACGGTTGCCAAAATAATCATGTATCTGGTCAACACTGTTTATGGAAACATAAAAAGAACGGCTGATACGGAAATATTTTTCCGGGTCAAGCATATCTTCCATTTCATCCATGGTATAATCAACTACAAACTTTTTATTGTCGGCGGTTTTAAAAAAATTGAGGCGGCCATCACTGTAGAAATAAGCAATGTCTTCTGTTTCAACCGATACCAGCTTTTGTAC
>JBATAS010000174.1:0-1804 GCA_049661965.1 Ferruginibacter sp.
CAGCCTATTCACTTTCGTGCAACGGGCCTATTATAGCTCCCGACGCTGAAAATTTCGTTATCACACCTATTGCAACACACAATTTAACGGTAAGGCCGGTCGTTATACCCGACAAAAGTGTTATTCGAATAAGGGTTGAAGGTCGTGAAAATGAATATCTTGCCAGCCTTGATTCGCGTTCTGTGGTTATTTATCCTGAAACTCAGCTTGTTGTAAGCAAAGCTGGTTTTCGAATAAATCTTCTTCAGATGAAAGATCAGTATTTCTTTCGTACAATACGCGAAAAACTTAGCTGGGGGCAGGATATCAGAAACTGATCCACATCCCTGTCTTTTCTGAATAAATAAAAGTGATAATTTAGCGCCCTCAAATTAAAATGAAGAAATATCTTGTAGCATTGCTACTTGCCGGTGTTGTGCCGGCTATACATGCACAACGTATTGAACTGGGAGTAACAGGAGGAGGAATGTATTATATGGGCGACCTGAATCCGGAAAAATTGTTTGAGCTGACTCAGCCGGCTTTTGGCTTTGTTTACAGATACAACTTCAATAACAGGGTTGCCGTAAGATCCGGATTGCTTGTTGGAAATGTCAGAGGCGATGACCTTATTACCCAATATCGTGTTGAACGTGGTTTGAATTTCAGTTCAGATATTTATGAAGCCTCTGTTGTAGGCGAATTTAATTTCTTCGATTATTTTACAGGAAGCAGTCGAAGCTATATATCTCCTTATATTTTTGGCGGTGTAGGTGCTTTTATGTATAATCCAAAAGCTGTTTATAATTCTGAAACCTATGTTTTAAGGGATCAGCCGGCTGAAGGAATTGATTATAATTTGATTCCGGGTTTTTTGCCCGTATCTGTCTGTTTCCCTTTTGGCATTGGTGTGAAATACAGTGTTAATGATTTTATTGGATTGACTTTGGAATGGGGGATGAGAAAAACCATGACCGATTACATTGATGATGTTCATGGAGTTTATCCGGCACATGAGAATGATGACTATCCCCGTTATGTTGATCCCAGTGGAAATTATGATGTGGGGATGCAGCGTGGAAATTCAAAAGACAATGATTGGTACGGATATGCCGGTGCTTCTGTTGTGTTCAGGATAAATTTCAGAGGCAGGGCAAGATGTGATGAACCGGAAAGAATAAAGTTTTAACAATACTTAACAATAATAAATACACGTCAGTATAAATTTTTGATGTTACTTTGAGTGCTGGTTTTTAATAAGATGAGTTTAAAGGATAAAATAGATATCAAAAATCTCCCTCAGCATATTGCCATTATTATGGATGGTAATGGACGCTGGGCTAAGATGCGTGGAAAACACAGGGTTTTCGGGCATGAGCAGGGTGTGATCTCAGTAAGGGAAACTGCTGAGGCTGCTGCCGAAATAGGTGTGAAGTTCCTTACCCTTTATGCTTTTTCCACTGAAAACTGGAAACGCCCGGCTACTGAAGTGGAGGCACTCATGAAATTATTGGTACAAACCATACATCAGGAAACAAAAACACTTACTGACAATGATATCAGGTTGAAAGCCATTGGCGATCTGGACTCACTTGACGAAAACTGCCGCAAAGAACTGATCGAAGCTATGAACACAACGGCTTCGAATAAAAGAATGGACCTCGTGCTGGCATTGAGTTACAGCGGACGCTGGGAGTTAACTCAAACTTTTAAAGCACTTGCCAATAAGGTGAAATCCGGAATTTTGGACCCTGATGATATTACCCAGGAAGTTATTTCAGACAATCTTAATACAGCTGGAATGCCTGATCCGGAACTTCTTATC
>JBATAS010000175.1:0-2559 GCA_049661965.1 Ferruginibacter sp.
GTGTTGCGCTGCTGGCGCTGGTCTTCGAACGCCTGCCTTTCTTGCTCCCACTGCTGGACCGCGCGTTCGTGAGCGGCTTTGATGGCGCTTTTGGCGAACATGCCGGGTGGTTGTGGGGCGGGCCTGAGTGTGGGTGGGGCCGGGGTGGTGACTTCGGGCAGCGGCTCGAAGGCGCTGTTGGCGCGGCGGTAGTAGCTCTGGATGTCCTGGTGCTTGGCCTTGCTGCCCTCGATGCCCCGCTGGATTCCGAGGTGCTGGACGCCTTGGGCGTAGCTGGTTTGCAGGTCGCGCAGCGTCTGGCGGCTGCCGCCGAGCAGCGCCCGGCAGTTCAGTTTGCCCTGGTCATCCAAGGGAACGACCACGGCTTGGATGTGCGGGGTCTGTTCGTCCAGATGTAGTACGGCGGAGATGATCCGATCTCCCCATTTCCCGTAGAGCCAGTCCATCGACGCATTTGTCCATTGGTTTAATCGGTCTTCGTCCCATTGACCGCCTTGGCTTGTTGCATTAGGGCGGAAGTAATGCGGGCTAGCAGACATGACGACTTCAAACGCCAGCACGGCGTTTTTGCGGATGGTCTGCTCGCCGATCTTTTCTCTAACGAGGGTCGGTAAATGGTCGGTAGCTTTGCCGATGTGGTAGTGGTTCGATGGCGTTAAATCGGGGTTGGCGTTGGGCGTTTCCCGCTGGCGGGCATTGTGCGCGCCCGCCCCGCCGATGCTGCCCCAACTTTTCAGCTTGGCGACGCGAAGAACGGTCATTGGGGGCTGGAACATTCTCTTTCCTACCGGCTTGTTTTGGCGCCCGGAGGGCGGATGGCCTCCCCGGCCTGAGGGAACTTACTCCACAATTTTAGCCGCCAAGGCTAAAATTGTGGAGTAAGTCCACTATCTACTCTAAGTAAATGTTTGAACTTTCCATAAATCTTATGTTCTATTTGATGTCTGAGGCTGATTTTCACAGCTGGAGGTTATCGCGTTATGAAAAACAGGTTTAGTTCTAGACTGAGAGACTGGACGGTCTAAGATAAAAGCCCCATTGCAATATGGGGCTTTTTATTTTGTTGGTGTTGGTTTGCATTCATTGATAAATTTATCTAAATTTCGGTATTCCCACCATTCTGTGTTTTTTGCTATATTCTTAAACTCTCTTATTAAGTCATCATTTTTGATATACATATTATCGCATAATATTTGTTTAGCTTTTTTATCATTAATTGATATCCAGTAGAGTGCTACTATTTCATAGTTATTCAGATAGTAGCCTATTAATTGTGAAAACTTTTCTTTATCTTGTGTGTTGAATGTGTTGTTACCTTCTTGAGTAGTTAGTAACTTGATATCATTAGGTTTTAGACAATCTTCAGCTAATTTTTTTTTACTATTATGTACTGTGAGTGTGTAGGATTTATTGAATTCTCTAAATTCTGTAGATGAAGATATTGTAGAAGTAAGAAATTTTATACATTTACCGGCTGCTGGTGTGAGTAACAAGCTTTTATTCCAGTCACTTATAGCGTCAATTGCTTTTATCTGGTCTCTATTATTTTCAATTAAATATAGAATATAAGCTGAATACGCTGCAAAACCAGTTGCAATAAGACTGCAAGATGCGACTATTAATTCTATGATTTTAATATGTCGTTCATTCATCTGTGTCTACCTCCCGAGATGGGGCCGCCGCCCCCACCGTTCAAGATGTGTGTAATGGACAGCTTCTAACACCCTGAAAAATAATTGATTTACCTTTTGTGATTTTGCCTTTAGGGTCACCTGCCTCAAACTTTTTCACAACCGCGCAGCGATCAGGGGCGGTGTGTCAATTTAAAGACTATTTTTAAACGCAGTTGCAAGTTTTTTAATCATAGATTTATTCTCTGACTTACTGGCTAAGGCTTTAGCATTCTCAAAAACAGCATAACGCCCTGGCTGATTAAATGTTGTCCAAACATACTCTCCACTAACTGCGTAACCTGTACAGCTACCAAATTTTACAGCCTCTAATAGTTTTTCATCTTTTAAATATTTTATAGCTCTCGCTATAGTTGCCCGGCTTTTTCCCATTTCTTCAACTAAAACAGATGTAGAACAAATTAAAATATTGTCGCGACCCATGTGCTCTGCAATAAACAGAAAAATGTTTACTGCAAGAGGGTTTACAGTGTTGTGTTTTCTTAGATCTGGCATTCTTTTTCTTGTCAGTTGAATAAAAGGCGGATTTTTCTTTTCTGCATCCTGCTTGATTTGTCGGTCTCTTTCCTGTGCCTCTAAATCCCGTAGTCTATCTAGTCTGTCCTGTTCCGTAAAAATGGTGCTTGCTGTTCTTTCTTGATACATATCAGTTACTCCAGGTTGAGACTACCCAGTCTCAATAGCTATGAGACATTTAGTCTCTTTAAAAATACTCGATAGCTCAAAAATTATCCATCATATCTTACCGCAGTCTCACCAGCTATGAGACTACCCAGTCTCACCAGCTATGAGACTGGGTAGTCTCATAAGATATTGATTTAATTTAACAATTCAATTTTCCCCTTCTATATCTCTTGGGGTGCATCTC
>JBATAS010000176.1:0-10011 GCA_049661965.1 Ferruginibacter sp.
CTTATGCTGCAGATGAATATGCAGAAAGGTATTTACATTCCATTTAGATTTTGCCGGCAATAAACTTATCAGCACATCAAGCGGAATTCCATTAGGGTAAACAGCAAATAATTTATTGGTATCGGGATGGCAGTAATGCATCAGCAGCAGTGGCGCCAGAAAACATTCGCAAAACTGGCGATAAGCAACCCAGGGTTTACCGGCAGTATAATTTTCAAAAGAAAGTGTATCAATAAAAACCGGCCGGCCGTTTACAAACTGAATATTAAAAGGCGTGGCATCTTTTAAACTCATTTCTTTTTTTAAAGATGCAGCAGCCAGTTGCAAAGTAAGCAGTGCCGCATCTTTCCACATATCAAAACTCCACTCGTAGGGGTAACTTATAAAAGGCAATTGCTCGGGCAGTAATACTTTCCCTTTGGTAAAACCAAAAGCAGTAATATCTTCAATTTCTTGATGAGCAATAAGCCAGCCTTTTTTTATCAGTTCATCGTACAAACCGCTGTTCATTAACCGGTCGTAATGCTGCTGGTATCGGGGATGAACATAGCGGTAAATTTTATCTTGCTGTTCAAAAACAAAACCATCAGTATCGCGGTATGAAGATGAGAGTGGCTGCATGTAAACTAAGCGTATTTATAATTGAAGGGTTAATCAACAGTATCTTTTTCCTTTTCTTCCTGATCAGGTTTTTTACCTGTAAAAAAAGCCTTGACGCTGTACCAGAAATTTTTAAAGAAAAAACCTATGCCCAGTATGGCCGCAATTATCAGTTGTACCAGGTAACTGCCACTGCCCGGATCGATGTATAAAAAAAAGATTTGCATAACAGATATTATCTGCACGAATTTAATAAATGCAGGCCAATAGACAGATAAAAGAAATTATTCGGAACCCGGTTTTACCCTGAAGCTGAAATGTTTCTGGCTCAGGTAACTGATGGTAACTACTATACAGGTAGTAATAAACTGACTGAGCAGCGCATTCATGAACAATACTTCCACAAATAATTTCAGCAGCAGGTAATTGAGTACCAGGTTAAATGCAAAAGATAAAAAGTACCGGAATAACTGTATGCGGCCTTTGAGATTTGAATCAACGAAAACAACAAACTTCATCAACACAAACCCAACCACAAAGTTTATACAAAACGAAACGAACAATGCCGCTATATGCGGCTTAAAGGCAAAAAAGCCAAAGTCAAAATTTTGCTTTTCGAAAATAAACTGGTAACTGATAAAATAAATAAGCAGACCCAGCACTGTATTCCCGCCTCCACAAACTGCATAACGGAATGTCTGCTCCGGCATCAGTTTACGAAACGGAGGGTAAAAAAAATCAATGAATGATATGATTCTGTTCTTTGGCAAATTATGAGTTATGAGTTATGAGTTATGAGTTGAAATGCAAGAGCATTCATAATTCATCACTCATAATTTATAATTAAGAATAAAGCTCTTCCCTCGCCGCTTTCACCAGATCATCTGCCAGGTATTCATCGTAAGTCATCAGCTTATCAATCATACCTTTTGGTGTAAGTTCAATTATCCGGTTACAAACCGTTTGCATAAACTGGTGATCATGTGTTGTCATCAAAATAACACTTGGGTAAGCAATCATATTATCGTTGAAAGAAATGATACTTTCCAGATCAAGGTGATTGGTAGGTTCATCCAAAATCAATACGTTGGGGTTCTGCAACATCATCTTACTCACCATACAACGTACTTTTTCTCCACCGCTCAATACATTCGTCTTCTTCAGAATTTCATCGCCACTAAATAACATTTTACCTAAAAAGCCACGTAAAAAATCTTCATCCACATCCTTGGTTGTTGGTGGCACGTACTGACGCAGCCAATCCATCAGGTTATATTTACTGTCTTTAAAATACTCGCCATTATCGTTGGGCAAATAGGCTGTGGTAACGGTTGTTCCCCATTCGTAAGTACCACTGTCGGCTTTTGATCTGCCATTGATGATCTCAAAAAAACTGGTCATCGCCATTGGGTCACGGCTGATGAAAGCGATCTTATCTCCTTTTTGAATATCAAATTTTATCCGGTCGAAAATTTTCTTCCCGTCAAGCGAATAGCACAGGTTATCTACCTTCAGTATTTCATTACCAACTTCTCTCTCCTGCTTAAATATAATGCCCGGATATTTTCTGTTACTGGGTTCAATATCTTCAATCACTAATTTCTCCAATGCCTTTTTACGTGAAGTAGCCTGTTTACTTTTAGAAGCGTTGGCACTGAATCGTGCAATAAATTCCAACAGGTCTTTACGCTTGTCCTCCATCTTCTTGTTCTTATCACTCATCTGCCTTGCCGCTAACTGCGAACTTTCGTACCAGAAAGTATAGTTACCGGTGTACACTTTTATTTTACAACGGTCAACATCGGCTACATGCGTACAGACTGCATCTAAAAAGTGACGGTCGTGACTTACCACCAATACAATATTCTGGTAATCGGCTAAAAAGTTTTCCAGCCAGCTGATGGTTTCCACATCCAGGTTATTGGTAGGCTCATCCAGCAAAAGAATATCGGGGTTACCAAAAATGGCCTGTGCCAGCAACACCCTTACTTTAATGTTTGCAGCAATGTCTTTCATCAATTGCTGATGCAATTCGTCCTTAACACCAAGATCACTTAATAAAGTTGCAGCGTCACTTTCGGCAGTATAGCCGCCCATTTCGCCAAACTCATGTTCCAGGTCACCTGCTTTAATACCGTCAGCTTCGCTAAAATCTTCTTTGAGGTAAAGGGCATCTTTTTCCTGCATCACTTTCCACATTTTCTTGTGGCCCATCATCACCGTATGCAAGACCGATACTTCGTCAAAAGCATTCTGGTTTTGATTTAAAACGGCCATCCTTTCACCTGGCGTAATATCAATCGTACCTTTGTTGGGTTCAATTTCGCCACTGATTATTTTAAGGAAAGTAGATTTTCCGGCACCATTGGCGCCAATTACGCCGTAACAGTTTCCTTTGGTAAAACTGATGTTAACTTCATCGAACAAAACCCGCTTACCATAAGCCAGCGTTATATTATTAGCACTTATCATAATTATTAAAAAGAGCGCAAAAATAGGGCATTAGCCGCTTTTTGAAAAGAATAAAATAAAAGAGCCGCAATTTCACAATTGCGGCCCAATAAAAAAGAATTGTTATTAGTTTCTTGTGAGACTAAATGTACCATTGGCGGTTGGCGAAGTAGCATTTGTCATAACACCCGATTCCAATTTGGTATTATTAGTAGTTAATGTAGCCTGAGATACATATGACCCTGAAACGGTAACAACCGTAAAAAACAAGTTTACTGTAGTAGATCCCGGTACCAGATTCCACGTACCAGCGATATTAAATGTACCTCCGTTCATAAGGTTGCCCGATAGTGTTCCGGCAGAACTAAAACTTAGGTTCATTGGTTGATTTGTAATGGCCAATCCCGGGATTATGTAAGTACCCGTCCAGGTTGTTCCACTCATATTGTAATTTTCCACGGGTGCAGGACAATCTTTTTTACAAGATGCAAAGGCAAGCAGCATTACTGCTGAAATCAAAAATAATTTTTTCATAGTTGATTAATTTAATAGTTAAAAGACAAAACTACTCAATCAATTTTCGTTCCGCAATACCACTTTATGGTAGGTTTATAGCGATGAAAGTCAATATGGTTAAAGGTTTTAGCCTGCATAAACTTCAACTAACCGCTATCCGTAACTGTTTAACCAGACCTTTATACATAATGATAATACTGTATTTTTTGCACTGTTATGATAATCCGGTAAAAAAAACAACTTGCATTCATATTAAAACAAGTTTAAAGTATTACTTACTTTTGCACACTTATACTCATATTTAAATGTTGTTAGTAAAAATTATTCAGAATAGTACTGTAGAAAGTCTTTCAGCTTTATACAACCAGGCTTTTACAGAAAAAGATTTTCAGATCAACCAAACCAAACCTGAATTTGAAGGCGACTATACAGTAGTGATGTTTTCGCTGGTTAAGTCTTTAAAATTATCTCCCGATGCTATCGGTAACCAGTTAGGCGAATACCTTGTTAAAAATTATTCTGATCTTTTTACCGGTTTCAATATCATCAAAGGTTTTTTAAACCTTTCCATAGCCAATGAATACTGGCTTAACCTGCTGAACAAAAATTACAATGATATCTGTTACGGCAAAAAAGAAATGACTGGTAAAAAAGTGATGGTTGAATATGCATCTCCCAACACCAATAAACCTTTACACCTTGGCCATCTGCGTAATATTTTTCTGGGCTGGAGTTATGCCGAAATTTTAAAAGCCAATGGTTACGATGTAATCAAAAGCTGTATTGTTAACGACCGCGGTATTCATATCTGTAAAAGTATGATTGCCTGGCAAAAATTTGCAAACGGTGCTACTCCCGAAAGTACCGGTACAAAAGGAGATCATTTTGTTGGCGAATACTATGTAAAATTTAATGACGCTTATAAAGCTGAAGTGGCCGAGTTAATGGCTGCCGGAAAAACCAAAGAGCAGGCAGAAAAAGAAGCGCCCATTATGAAAGCTACTCAGCAAATGCTGTTGGATTGGGAAGACGGCAAGCCCGAAGTGATTGACCTATGGAAAACCATGAACAGTTGGGTATATGCAGGCTTTGATGTTACCTACAACAGCATTGGCGTTGGCTTCGATAAAATTTATTACGAAAGTGATACCTACCTGCTGGGAAAAGATATTGTGCAGCAGGGCATGGATAAAAAAGTGTTTTATCAAAAAGAAGATGGCAGCATCTGGATTGACCTGACCGCCGACGGACTTGACGAAAAAATTGTACAACGCAGTGATGGCACATCGGTTTATATTACCCAGGATATTGGCCTTGCCTTACAGAAATATGAGCAGTATAAAATTGAGCAGAGCATTTATGTGATTGGTAACGAGCAAAATTATCACATGAAAGTACTGCAACTCATCTGCGAAAAATTAGGCATGCCCAATGCCGAAAATATTTATCACCTGAGTTATGGTATGGTGGAACTTACAACCGGAAAAATGAAAAGCCGTGAAGGAACTGTGGTAGATGCTGATGATATGGTTGCAGAAATGATTGATACATCAAAACAACATACCGAAGAACTGGGCAAAGTGCAGGATTTTACCGAAGAAGAATTAAAAGCATTATACAACGATATTGGCCTGGGTGCTATGAAATTTTACCTGTTGCGGGTTGATCCCAAAAAGACAATGGTATTTAACCCCGTTGACAGTATAGATTTTCATGGATTTACCGGGCCCTTTGTACAATACACACACGCCAGGATAAAAAGTATTTTGCGGAAAAACGAAACGCCCGTTGATGCCGCCATTTCTGCAGGACAGTTATTGCCTTTAGAAAAAGAACTGATCGTTATCGCCGAACAATACCCGGCTGTATTGGAGCAGGCCTGCAGCGAACACAATCCATCGGCCATTGCCAATTATGTTTTTAACCTGGCAAAAACATTTAACTCTTTTTACAGCGAACATTCTATTGCCAAGGCCGAAACCGATGAGAAAAAGCAATTGCGTTTAAAACTTGCTCTGTTAACAGCCAATATTATAAAAAGCGGAATGCAATTATTAGGTATTGCTGTACCTGAACGGATGTGATCATCAGGCAAACATTCTTGTCAATCCTTCTGCAAAACTTACGGGGCCGAATCCTAATTCTTTTTCTGCCTTGGTAATTACAAAACCTGTTTTGGCCGGCCGCTTAGCCGGTTCAATAAAAGATGATGCATCTGTTTTCTCTATTAAGGATTTATCCAGCGAAAGAAAATCAGCAGTTGCAGTTGCCATATCAAATGGCGTAAGTATTTCCTTACCCGAAATATGAAAAATACCTGTCGCCTCTTTTTCAAGAACCAACATAATGCCCATGGCCAGGTCATTGATATAAGTTGGCGTTCGGTATTGATCGTTCACTACTTTTATTTTCTGCTGCTCTTCCAGGCTTTTTTTAACCCAACTAATAATATTGCTCCTGTTGCCATTTAATAGATTACCATAAACCAGGCAGGTTCTTACAATAGTATTATCCAGCCCGCTTTCAAGCACAGCATGTTCGGCTGTAAGTTTACTGCTGCCATAATAATTTACAGTACCAGTATTGTCGGTTTCGGCATAATTTCCTTTTTCGCCATCAAAAACAAAATCGGTAGATACATAAATAAAACGTGCATTACAGTTTTTAGCAGCATCAATTAAAAAGCGGGTGGCGGTTACATTGGTATTCCAGCATATTGTTTTATTTTTTTCGCAGTAATCAACCTGGGTAATGGCAGCGGCATGAATAATAATATCAGGCTCTTCCTGTTTAAAAAAACTATTTACAGCCACGGCATCTGTAATATCCAATGAATGATATTGTAATCTTTCATCTGTCAAAAAAGCCAGCCGGTTTATTCCCTTACCGGTTGCTGTAATATGGTGCGCTGTTTTTTGTAAGAGCAGTGCAATCAGATGCTGACCAAGAAAACCATTGGCACCGGTAAGTAAAATTTTCATAGTTTAAAGATAAATAATACCAATAGCTGTTCAATACAGTTTACTGAATAATAATATTGCTGCTGCCTCTATTCGTTTTACCTTCACCTCTTGTTCAAGCCTGATTATTAATCAGGTCTTTAACTTATTTTTGCGGCATGAAAAAAAAGGTGACAAAAATCGGGGTATTAACATCGGGTGGCGACAGCCCTGGTATGAACGCTTGCGTACGTGCAGTAGTACGTACCGGAATTTATAACGGACTGGAAGTGTACGGCATTATGAGAGGCTACAGCGGCATGGTGGAAAATGACATTATAAAAATGGAAAGCCGGAGCGTTGCCAACATCATTCAACGCGGCGGTACTATTTTAAAAACATCCAGAAGCAAAGAATTCCTTACACCTGAAGGAAGAAAAAAAGCATACAACAATTTAAAAAAACATGGTATTAACGGCCTCGTTATCATTGGTGGCGACGGCAGTTTCAGAGGAGCACAGATATTCAGTCATGAATTTGACATACCCTGTATTGGTTTACCGGGCACTATTGATAAAGATATTGCCGGCACCGATTTTACCATTGGTTTTGATACAGCCGTAAACACCGCCGTGGAAGCCATTGATAAAATAAGAGATACAGCCGAAGCTCACGACCGCCTCTTTATTATTGAAGTGATGGGCCGTGATGCCGGTTATATTGCCCTGCACAGCGGCATTGCTACCGGCGCCGAAAACATTTTGATTCCTGAAAGAAAAACAGAGATAGAAAAAATCATCAGTCAGCTGGCCGAAAAAGAAAGAAGGCACAAACTGGTAAATTTAATTGTTGTTGCCGAAGGCGATGATTTTGGAGGCGGCAACGAAATTGCCAAAATAATAAAATCACGTTTACCGTTGCTGGAAGTAAGGGTATGTATTTTAGGACATATTCAGCGTGGCGGTGCACCCAGTTGTTTCGACCGGTTAATTTCGAGCCGCATGGGTTATCATGCTGTTGAATCGCTGGTAGAAGGAAGACATAATGTATTTGTTGGTATCGTTAATAATAAGATCAATTACATTCCGCTTGATGAAGCCATTAAGAAAAAACAACGCATCAGCGAAGAGTGGTTAAAGATTGTAAAGATACTGGCAACATAATTTGAAAATTCGGAGATTTGATGATTTGATAATGACAGATCACTTCAAACTATTAAACTCCCCAATTTTCAAATCATCAAATTATCAAATTACCAAATTAAATAAATGAGTAAACACATCAGTAAGTACCTGCACCAGCAAATGGATAAAGAGGCTGGTATTTCTCACTCACAGAAAAAAACAAAGATCATAGCAACAGTTGGCCCGGCCTGCGAAAAAAAAGAACAATTGCTGGAACTGGCCAAAGCAGGTGTTAATGTATTTCGTCTCAATTTCTCTCACGGCACACACGAAAATAAAAAAGAGATCATTGAACATATCCGGGAGATCAACAAATCGCAACCCATAAATATTGCTATCCTGGGCGATTTACAAGGCCCTAAATTAAGAGTGGGTGAACTCAGCAACGGACAAATTGAACTGACCGATGGAGAAGATATTATTTTCAGCACCGAAAAACAGGTAGGTACCAAAGAGCGGATATATGTTTCTTATAAAAACTTAACCAGCGACGTAAAAGTTGGAGAACGCATTTTTCTGGATGATGGAAAAATGGAAGTGAAAGTAAAAGAGATACTGAATGATAAAGAAGTATTGGTAAACATAACAATCGGCGGCACGCTGTTACAAAAGAAAGGTGTCAATCTTCCCGATTCAGAATTAACGATGCCTTCCATGACAGAAAAAGATTTTACCGACCTGGAATTCATCATCGAAAATAATCTGGACTGGGTAGCGCTTTCTTTTGTTCGTAAAGCTGCAGATATTGTTGCATTAAAAGCAAAGATTGAAGAAAAGCAAAGCAAGGTTAAAGTAATAGCCAAGATCGAAATGCCCGAGGCATTAAAAAACATACGTGATATCATTGTAGAAAGCGATGGCATCATGATTGCCCGTGGCGACCTGGGTGTTGAACTTCCGGTAGAACAGGTTCCCATCATTCAGAAAGAACTCATCAGAAAAAGCATGCACCGTGCCAAGCCCGTAATTGTGGCAACACAAATGATGGAAAGTATGATGGACCGTACCAAACCCAACCGCAGCGAAGTAAGTGATGTAGCCAATGCGGTAATGGAAGGCGCCGATGCGGTAATGCTGAGTGGCGAAACAGCCATGGGTGAATATCCAACACAGGTTGTGCAAACCATGGTTAAAATAATTATGGAAGTGGAAAAGACCATGTACGATTATAACCGGGATGATATTCTTTCGCCACAGCCGCACTCCCCTTCTTTTTTAAGCGATGCTATTTGTTACAGCGCCTGTAAACTGGCTAATGATACAAATGCCAGGGCGCTGATTGGTATGACACAAAGTGGCTACACCGCTTTTATGCTCAGCAGCTACAGGCCAAAAGCTCCTTTATATATTTTCAGTAAAGAGAAAACACTATTGGCCCAGTTAAGTTTAAGTTGGGGTGTACGTGCTTTTTACTATGCCGAGGAAGAAAGTCTGGATGATATTATTTTTGACCAGATAAATATTTTAAAAGAACGTGGCTTTTTAAATACCGGCGATGTGGTTGTAAATACCGGAAGTACACCGGTTGAGTTGCACCTGGCTACCAATATTGTAAAAGTATCTACGGTGGAATAGTTAAAAAAAAGTTTGTGGTTTGTAGTTTGTGGTTCTGAGAGCGTCTGTAAATTAAATGCTCCCCGAACAACAAACCACAAACTACAAACCACAAACTAAAAACTTCCTACGCCCAAATACAAATTATTATCCCGGCAATTATATTACCGATAAGTGCATAAAATGCATTGATCATAAACAACCCTAACGGTTTTTTCTCGTAGAGATAATTAATACCGATAGTTGTGGCACAGAAACAGGCACCGGTTATGGCACCCAGTTTTAACCCGCTCATCCAGCCGGCACCACGCAGGTGAAGTCTTTCGGCAATAATGGCAATAGCCAGGGCTTGTATAAACATTAAAACAAGCGAACCGCCAAACATAAGCGCCATACCTTTTTTGGCATCGGGTGCATTTACATCAATCTTTAAATAAGCGATCCATTTTTTAGCAAACAGTACCGGCGAGTACCACAGAGAGCCTAAAACCCAGTAAGCAAGGGCGGCAACTGCAATAGCAGGCCAGTTTAAATAATCAAAAAGCGTACTCATGATTGAACAGTTTTGGTTAATGATTACGAAATATACAAACTGTTTTATTTATCTGCAAGTGTAGCTGCAAGATTCTGTCAAATAGATAGCTTTAATCTGTTCCTAAAAAAAATTTATAAAAATTGCTATCTTGTATTTGCGCTAAAAGCTTTTGGGTGATTTTTTATTGAAAATCAATGGGAGATTATACAGGAAATAGCGCAAGTACAAATGC
>JBATAS010000177.1:0-11151 GCA_049661965.1 Ferruginibacter sp.
CCGTTTTCCAGTCCCATTACTATCAGATTTGATCGGTAATTTTCACGCAGTTCTCCTTTATCCATATTTTTTTGCCAGAAAACTGAAACAAATATTGCTGTGGTTTCATACTGGTATAATGTTTCACTGATGATTTTAAAATCAACCAGTTTAAATTCGTTTTTAGTTTGCCTTTTTGTTAAGCCATCCAAACTAATTGGTAACCCATCAATACCATGATAGAACCAACCTGCTGATATAAGTTCTTTACGCAAACTGTCACGTTCTTTCAGATTGGTTATACTATCCATTATGGCACCCTCTCTTTCAAGCAACTGTAACACAGCCGGATGCGGAGTGTGTGTGCCGGCAAATTTCATTTGTTGTGCCGATAAAGAAACCGACAGGAATAACAACAGTAATATAAGATTAATATACTTCTTCTGCATGTTAATAATGTTTGCTTTTAAAATTTAAGATTATTTTCAGGTACAACATAAATTATAATTCACCCGCCTCAATACCCTTGTTAATCATAAAGCATGCGGCGATAATAAAAGCTGCAATGATTAAGGTAAAGACCAATCCAAACACAAAACTTTTGCCCCCGTCCAGTATAACTTTATGTGGGTATTGCGGGTAATAATACACCGTTAGGGTTTGCCCTTCGGTATAGGGTATTCCGGCAACTACTATTTCCGTATTCAGCATTCGCCCCGTTTCTTTTACCTCATATTGAATAACAATTCTATTCAAACGCTTGTGACCAACATATGGAGCTTGCTTTACAGTGGCCGTTGTTGATACACCGTGAAGTTTTATTTTTTTAAATCTGTTCATTTTATACAACACAATGAAAAAAGGTAAAAAGCCAAATACAATAAGTAAAGCATAGATCCAGTTCATAACAGACCGTTGAAATTGAATAATATATTATGGTACAGAAGACTTATTATCAGAACAGATTAGAAAGATAATTAATTATTTATACCAATCAACTGCTTTTTTATATTTATATAAAAGTATGGCCGGTTACAGCCAGTTGTTACTGCCTGATTATCTTCTGCGACTTACGGATATTAGCATTATCCCATTCAGCAAGCAGGTGATAAATTCCTTTGGCAAGATTTTCAACCGGTATGCTTACCAGATTATCTCCTGCCAGTAAAATGCTGTGTTGTTCCTTTACTAAAGCACCCTTGCTATCAAATAATTTCAGGCTAAGCTGCGACCCCGAGATGGTATGAATATTCACATACAGATCTTGTTGCACAGGGTTTGGCCATACTTTAAAATCATCTGTCTGGTTACCGCAATCATTTTTCAACACAGCAGTATGATGCTCTTTCCCATCGTTATCAAACTCAATAACGCGGTAAAAAGATATTCCCATTACCGGATTACTATCGGTAAACGTATAGCTTCTTTCGGTGTTACTGAAACCTGCAGCCGGTATTGTTGCAATAACTGTCCAGTTACTGCCACCGGTACTACGCTGTAATTGAAAATGGCTGCTGTTTCGTTCCTGCGCTGTCTTCCAGCTAACAACTACATTGCTGTTATTACATTTTACATTGAACAACGTAAACAAAACAGGTAATGGGTTACCGGGTGTTGATAGTGTCCACCGTGAAAAATCTGAAATGTTCCATTTCTCAACATAGTTGGTAATAATACTTTTTCTGTCAAAACCCTGGTCTGCCCAGATGGTAGTATTCAGGCTTTTCCATAATGTTAAAATGTTTTCCTGAAGACCGTTTAACTCTGCATCAAAATATTTAAAATTTAATGTTGCATTAAGGCTGGTATTATTTGCCGGAAGTATATCGTAATAACGAAAGGTACTGTTACCTCCACCCGAAGCATTTGTCTGCGATTTATGCCCACGACGGATGATAGTACTGCCCATATTTGCAGTTGAAGTAATTGTTGCGCCAAGGTTACCGGGATTTGCAATGGTTGGTGCATTAAGTGTACTGGTAATTTCTACATAACCTCCGGTTGTACCAGTGATGCGGCTGGTTTCATCTTCGCTATTAAGGAAGGCATTTGCAGAAAGCAGGATATTATTATTATTAAGATCAAGAATACCACTGACAAAATTTATTTGATTACCTACATTAACAGTGCGTTGCAACAGTACCCGGTTATTGGTACCCTTTGCCATTTCTAAAATATTGAATACAGGTGTTTGTGTACCGCTGATATTGGTGTTGGTATTGCCTGTAAATCTTACTGTACCTGTGGTTTGGTTAAAAGTACCGTTGTTCACCAAGTCTATATCATTGATGGTGAGTAATGCTCCGGATGTTAGTTTTATTTCTGCACCTGTGTTTACGTAGAGCTGAGCGTTAAGTTGAACGCTGATAAATAATGTAATTAGTATTATACATTTTTTCATATCTGGTTATTTATGTTTTGCATCCTGCATAAAAATTATGCTTTCATCTTTGAAAAGATCAACTCTTAGAAAAGATCGCTCCTTCACAGAAAGCGGAATAAGAATATTTTTTTGAAAATTTCCTGTAGCGGTAAAATGAACCGATTTGATATATCTTTTTAATTCACTGTCGTAAACCCTGATTGAGAACCTACCCGTATCTTTCAGAATTACATCAACAGACAGTTCATTATTCAATAAATTGGCATCTTCAATAAAACCTGTTTTCTTAAATGAAGCAATGTCACTTTTATAAAGTGTTGCATCTCCTTTTTCATCGATAACCGTCCTAAACGAAGGTAATCCACTGTAGCAGGCACCTATATAAGCTTTAAACTCAACGCCCGGTATCGCATTAAAGCCAGGAGTTAGGTTTATCTCTCCTGCCGACCGGAAAGCTACATTTGTTCCTACTGTTCCATTTACCAAGGAAGTAGAATTAATTACGCTGCCGGCCTGGTAAAATTTTTGCCCTTGTTGTGTAGAGGTAATATTTAAAGTAGGGGAACAATTACCAGCTACATCCGAAATCCATATCCCTCTTCCGTAGGTTGAAGCAACAATAACGTACTCAGTTTGTGAAACATCAAAAGCAATCTCTAATTCCGAAACCCCCACCCTCGGTAAGCCATTATAAAATGGTTGCCATTCAGAATCAATAGCCCTACGGTAATACACTCCAATATCGGTGCCTATGTAGATATTTTCTTCAATGTCGGCAACTATTGCATTTACCGGAAGGTTTGGAAGGCCATTACTGATATTAGTCCAGCTGGTACCGGCATTTGTACTGTAAAAAACTTTTTGGCCATCATCGTATCCGCCAACTGTTACCCATACTACATTGCTTCCATTTCCCGACACGGTAATATCCGTAATCTTTGGGTGTGCTGCTGGATAGCCGGCTGCTTCCAGTGCAGGGGTTAAATCTGTAACTACATCTGGCGCAATATCATCAAGATTATCAACCCGGAAGAGACCTGTAAAGGCTGAATTTTTACCTGCAGTGTAAATTCGCTTACGATTAGTAGGACATGTGTTGATACTCCAGTTGCCTGGAATATAATCAGTGTTGAAAAAAATACTATTCCAGTTACTTCCCCGATCGTAGCTAACGAAAATCTTTTTGTAACCCGCATAAATAATATCTTCGTTTGTTGGTGACATTGCAAGATTTGCAAAAAAATCTCCCGATTGAAGGGGTGGCGTAATTTCAACATCTATGAGTGCATCTGCATATACTTTTTCATTAATTGAATAATATTTATCATCCTGGTTGCCTGCAGGTGCAAGATCAGTTAATACATCATAACCATCGCCGCCGGCATATCTGTCAAAAGTTGAAGCAGTTCCGTTTTTTCTTAAAATTCCGTTATCCTGGGCTCCTCCCCAAATGTTGCCGGCATCGTCGGCTACACCAAAATGGTAAAACTGGGTACAAGTAAGCCCGTTAAATATTTTTGTCCAGTCGGTGCCATTATTACTACTTACAGATACTCCTCCATCTGTAGCTGCGTACAATTTTCCGTTGCTGTTGTTATAAACAAGATGATGCACATCGGGGTGAATACTTGTACTGCCATGGTAGGGTGTTTGTTGAGAAAAAAGCACACCCGCCGTTGTTGATTTAAAAATCACCAGTCCGCCGGCAACAACAATATTCGCATTTGTTGGTGAAGCTGCAAAAGCTAAATCATAGAGATTCTGGTCTCGATAATCATTATCCTCAGTCCTTCCCAACACATTAGGGGTGTTACTCATTCTCAGAAAATTCGCTCCTGTATCCAATGACCGCCATACCCCTTTAAAGTAGTTAGTGGATGGTTCCCCAGGCCCTGCAACCAGGTAAACCCAGTTTGGTTCTGCTGGTGTTACAGCTATGCCTATCCTTTGTACATCTGTAAATACATTAGGGCTAAAAGTGACAGTATTTGAAGGCGGAAAACTAACACCACCATTTACCGAACGCAGGAATCTGCCGTTCGATACCTCGTTATTTCTCCTGACTGTACAATAAACCAAGTCAGATCTGCCGGGTGCAAATTTTACATCGTACACCATAATTGAATCATTGGGAAGTCCTAAATCGCTTCGGGTCCATGAGCTACCGCCATTCGTAGTTCTAAACAATCCATGGGTTGTTGCTGCCAATAGTACATTTGGATTATTAGGGTCTCTAACCAGGTTCATCCCGCAGTATCGTTCATTTTCAAGCCCTGGAAATGGCGCAGTTGCCTGCCATGAGTTTCCGCCATCAACAGTTTTTAAAACACCTGTGCTATACCTTATATATCCATATTCATATGTGAGTCCCCCGCTAGAATATGAGTCTCCGTCACCAGTTAGTACATAAATAGTATTGCTGCTGGTTGCCACAATTCCCGATATACCAAGTGAAGGAATAAATGATGCTACGCTACTCCAACTGATTCCATCATTCACTGATTTAAATAAACCTCCTCCCGAACTACCGGCATAAATAATTAAAGGATTAGATGGATCAAACTCAATACGGTTTATTCGCCCGATACCCTCTGCTACATCCGTAGGCCCAATAAACGACCAGTTACCCTGACCGGTTAAATTGGTTGAATTGGCTGAATTAATATTAAGCATATTATTGGCAGACAGATATTCGAAGGTTTTTTGAGCAGCATTTTCAATTTCGCCAGAACTGTTGAGGTGAGACTCACTTTCGTAAAAATAGCGGTTCCATTTTTTTCTTTCACTGGCATATTTTTTTTGCTGGCTGGTATCTGTTGGCCCAAGTGCCGCTTTCTTTTCTTCATAGTAATTTTCGACCGTTGCCTTAATGTCGTAAAATTTTGTTTTCCCAGTTATCCGTTCAGTAAGTTCAGGTGAAACTGTGAGCTGACAGTAAGCCGTAGTTAAATAAATTGTGCAGAGAATTAAAAAACTAATTTTTTTCATGTTGATTTACTTTAGTTTTTGTTGATTTGTTTTTTCAATTCATCAATCTGCTGTTGCTGGTCTATAATGTAAAGCGTTAGTTCCTCAACCTTTTCCATTAACCTTTTTTGCATATCGCCTAATTCTATTCCGTTCTTTTGTACTTCAGTAGCCGAAGGAATACCAGGCAGATGTTTATTTTTCTGTATAAAACTTTTTACATCAGTCAATGGAGTTAACTTGTAACTGTCATCAAAAACATAGTCGGGCCAGCTTGCTCTAAGCTGTACTTTAACCTCTTCGGAGATGATTTTACCGCCTACTCTTAATATGTAACCCGTTGCATTGTTTTGCGTACCAATGCTCATATTTCCGGCAGCATCCACAAAAACCTTATCACTGCCATTGGTGCCGATTATGAATTTGCCAGCAGCATTTCCACTAGTAGTTCCAACGTATACATTATCACCTAATGATTGCATAAAACCTTTATCTACGCTACCGTTCTGAAATTTCAAAACCGGATTTGTCCAGTTAAGCAGTATGTTACCATTTACCTGTAATTTTTCGGATGGAGTTAATGTGCCAATACCCACATTTCTATCTGCCGCTACAACCAAACTTGCCTGAAATACATTCAATGTTCCCCCATAAGTTTGCAACAAAAGATTACCCGGTGCTCCATTATTTCTTGCCTGTATACCTGTATTAGATAAAGCTATGTTGGCAGCTGTAGCTGTCCCCATCATCGCATACCCGTTGTTATTCAGGTCGGCTGCATAACCATCGGTAATTTGTAACCTTGTGTTACCTGCAGTGGCACCGGTGTTGCCAATTCTAACAGCGCCTCCATCATGCTGCAGATATAATGGAGAAGGGTTACCATTATCCCTGGCCAGTATTTCATAATTACTGAAAGCAATATTAGTACCGGTAGACTTACCCAGCATGAGGTAGCCATTATTATTTCCATAGTTTACAAATGTGCCGCCATCTACCTGTAGTTTGGATTCAGCTTTATCTATAAAAAAAGGTGTTCCTATTCCAGCATTTCCATTATCGTATAACCTGAAGGTGGAAGAAATATTTTGTGAATTTTCAAGTGTAAGTAAATTGTTTGACTGACTATAATAAATACTGCTGCCGGTAGTACTATCAGGTTCTAAAAATCGTATGATTGAGTTGCCTGCAGCTGCACTCATCATTTTCAAAGTGGCATTGGCACCGCCATTTATGATATCACCTGCATTGGTATAAGTAATTAGCCCATTTCCTTTTAATGTAAACCTTTCATTAATATTTGTACTTAAACCAACACCTACATTGGCACTGTTGTTATTATAAATATTGTTTCCTGTTAAATTCCATTTGGAACTGGCGCCTCCACCAGTCATATTAGTCCAGGTAATTCCATTATAATACCAGAATGAACTGTTATCAGTGTCGTACACCATTAATCCATTGGCTGGTGTGGCAATGGCAACACGCTGTGCTGATGTTACTCTGGGTACCAGCAAGCCTTTACTACTGCTTGTTATATCCAGCATTGCGCTGTTATTAGGCGTTGTAGTACCAATGCCTACATTTTGTGCAGCTACTGATTGATAAATGCTAAATACCAGTAAAATTGAAAGTATTTTTTTCATTTTTGAGTGATTTTAATTTCACCTCAAAGATGAAAAACTAAAGAAGGGGAAACAATCCCGAGATATGGGGAAATTCAGATGAGAAAAAAACTACACAAGCACTGTATTGATATATTGTGACATTTAATACATCAGCGTTATTAATGGAAGAAACAATGCAACAATTAAAAACGGATGGAGATTCATCAACCTAAACAATCTTATCCCTGATGGCTAATGAAACAGCTTCGGTACCGGAGTGTACGTGCAGCTTGGTATAAATACTTTTTACATGAGATTTGATAGTTTCATACGTAACAAAGAGATCCGAAGCTATCATCTTATAGCTTTTCCCTTCAACCAGTAATTGTAATACTTTTTTTTCCTGGTTGGTAAGATTATACTCAACAGAAGATACAACAGGTTGTAAATTAGTTTTAAATAATTCTATCACCCGCCTGGCAATACCCGACGTCATGGGAGAGCCGCCGGCCTGCACGTTGGCAATGGCATCCAGGTATTCATCGGGCGTTGTAGATTTTAACAGGTAACCAGATGCTCCTGCACAGATAGCATTGAAAATATATTCGTCTTCAAAAAAGACGGTTTGAATAAGTATATTAATATCCGGGAAATTTTCTTTGATAAGTTTGGTGGCTTCAATACCGCTTATACCCGGCATTTCAATATCCATTAATACTACATCGCAAGGCATTACAGCAAGGTTTTGCAGCAGATCACTGCAATCGGGCCATGCGCCTGCACAGGTAAACCCTTCGGTTGTATTGAGGATTAACTCAAAAGTTTCCCGAAGGTGTTTATTATCTTCAAAAATGGCGACTCTTATCAAACTGCTTATTTTTTACAAAATTGGTGAATTTTTAATTCTGTGAAATACCGAATACTGGGGAATTTAAACGGGTATTGAGAGGTTAACGGCAGTTCCATTACCAGGTTCCGATTCAATACCAAGTTTACCATTAAGTTCTTTTGCCCTATTTTGTAAGTTGTGTAATCCATTGCCTTTTTTCACAACAGAGATATCGAAGCCTTTACCGAAATCTTTTATCGAAAACTGCAATTGTTTATTTTGTTCCGATACGTTGATGATAATTTTGTCGGTACCTGAATATTTTGCTGCGTTATTCAGTGCTTCTTTAAAAATGAGATAAATATTTTTGCGCTGTTGCATCGAAAGCTTTACGTTTTCCAGCTTTCCTAATTCCATTTCCAACGAAATATTTTTGTTGCTGCATATTTCCCGTGCAAAGCGTTCCATCCTGTTCTTTAAACTGCTGTCTTCACTTTCACCGGGCTTTATCATCCAGACAATGTCGCCCATTTTATCCATGGTTTCTTTGGCATTTACACTCATCCTGTTCAGAATTTCTTTTTGTGAAGCATCCGCATTGTCTTGTTTTTTATTAGCAATCTGGCTCAGCATGTGGATACTGCTGAGTGAGCTGCCCACTTCATCGTGCAGGTCGGCAGCAATTTGATTGCGGAGCTTCAGTTCTTTCATTTGCAGGCGAAGGCGGTTACGGTTTATTAATAACACAATGCCAGCAATAGCCAATGCAGCAAGCAGCACGGCACTAAGCATAAGTAGGCGTTGCCGGCTGAGCTTTTGTTTTTGTAATTCTTTATCCTTATTGAGTAATTGAATTTCGTTTTCTTTCTCTGCAACCTGAAAAGTAGTTTGAAGATTAGCTGTTTCTGTACTGAATTGTTGCTTTAATAAACTATCGTTGAGTGAGCTGCTGATTTTTAAATATTTATAAGCTTGTTTGGTATCTCCGGTTTTTTCGTAAAGCTCTGCCAAAAGTTGTGCAGCACCCTTTTCTCTTGCCAAACTTTTTTCTTCATTTAAAATTTGGTAAGCATTTAATGCCGACGGGATGGCTTTTGAAAAATTATTTTGTGCCCTATAAAGCTGGGCAAATAAATCATGGATTACAGACTCCTGCACCCTGTGACCGGTTGACACGGCATACTGCAGTGCTTTCTTTGCATATAGTTCAGCTTCATTATATTTTTTCTGTGAAAAATAATTAGCAGCAAGTTCACCATAATAAGTAGAAAGATTTTGAATATCGCCGATTTGCTCAGCAATCCGGATAGAATTATTTATCAATGCGATGGCTTCTTCTTTCCTGCCGGTTTCTTTATAAATGTATGCTTTGCTCCAACCTGCCAAAGCAAGCATTTGCTGGTTATCAATTTCTTTATACAATACAATAGCTTTATCAAGATATTCTAATGATAAAGGATATTTTTTTTGAGCCATGTAAACGCCGCTCATAATATCATAAATACGGGCCAGCCTGTCTTTGTTGCCCGATTTTTGGGCATAGGCCATAGCAGTGTCACAATCTTTCAGTGCTTCACCAAACCGTTCCAGGTTTTCATATACATCAGCCCTATTGAGGTAAACCAGTGCAAGGCGACCGATATCACCTACTTTATTTGCGTATAGAATGGCGAGATCTACATATTTAAGCGAAGAGTCATATTTTCCGTGAAAAACATAAGCCAATGCTTTGACAGCATAACTTCTTTCCAACCCGGCTGTAAAGTTTAATTTCATCGCAAGATCAATGGCCTTATTAAAATACGGAATGGAGGCAGGCGGATTTTCGTAAATGTAAGTGATACCAATATCCCGGTACAGATCAACTTTGGTAGTATCATCCTTTTTTACCGGAATTAATTTCAGCAGAGAATCCCTCTCCGGGTTCTGGGCATAGGGTTTTGCCATATAAAAAATCAGGAAAAAGAGTAACAGCCATTTTTGCATCCCCTAAAGTAAAAAATTAATCTGGTAAGATTTTTTAAATATTGCATTTATTATAAAACAAGCCAGGCAGCATTTATTGTAAAGCTTACCCTAACCTGTCGAGTAAGTTCAAATTATTTGCTGCTGCAGTTTCTTTAGCAATTTCATAACCGGCATCAGCATGCCGTATTACACCCATGCCAGGATCGTTACGTAAAACCCTGGCAAGCCTTGCTGCTGCATCATTTGTACCATCGGCAACTATTACCATACCCGAATGTATGCTGTAGCCCATACCTACTCCGCCGCCATGATGCAGGCTTACCCAACTGGCTCCACCTGCAGTATTTACCAGTGCATTTAGTATTGGCCAGTCAGCTACGGCATCACTGCCATCAAGCATAGCTTCAGTCTCACGGTTAGGACTGGCCACAGAGCCGGTATCTAAATGATCTCTGCCAATAACAATAGGCGCTTTTACTTTGCCCGTACGTACCAGTTCATTAAAAGCCAGGCCGGCTTTTTCCCTGTCGCCCTGCCCTATCCAGCAAATTCTTGCGGGTAAACCCTGGAATGCAATCTTTTCCTGCGCCAGTTTAAACCAACGCATCAGACTTTCATTGTCGGCAAAAAGTTCCATCATAACCTTGTCTGTTACCGCAATATCTTCCGGGTCGCCGCTGAGTGCAGCCCAACGGAATGGCCCTTTTCCTTCGCAAAAAAGCGGACGAACGTATGCAGGTACAAAACCGGGAAAATCAAAAGCATTTTCAACACCTCTCTCTTTTGCTCTTGCTCTTATATTATTTCCATAATCAAAAGTAATAGCGCCCATTTTTTGCAGTTGAAGCATTAACTCCACATGCAGTTTCATACTGTCGTAACTCAGTTCAATATATTCCTCCGGATTTTTTTCACGAAGGCTATTTGCCTGTTCGTTGTTTAATGTATGCGGTACATAACCAACCAATGGATCATGAGCACTTGTCTGGTCGGTTAACGTATCAGGAATAATATTTCTTTCAATCAGTCTTTGTAACAGATGAACCGCATTGCATAAAACGCCGATGCTGATACCTTTTCCTTCAGCTTTGTATTTTAAAGCAGCATCTATTGCTGCATCAATATCCAGATATTTTTCATCCAGGTATTTTGTTTCAATACGTTTATCAATGCGCCACTCTTCTACTTCTGCAACCAGGGCAACACCTTCATTCATAGTGATGGCTAATGGCTGAGCACCACCCATGCCGCCTAAACCGGCGGTAACATTCAGCGTTCCTTTAAGTGTACCACCAAAATCTTTTTTAGCTGCGGCTGCATAGGTTTCATATGTTCCCTGCACAATACCCTGGCTGCCGATGTATATCCAGCTGCCCGCTGTCATTTGCCCATACATCATCAATCCCTTTTTTTCCAGT
>JBATAS010000178.1:0-6616 GCA_049661965.1 Ferruginibacter sp.
TTCAGCATTTCCCGGGTACTTGCAATTTCAGCATGATTGTTCTCCAGTTGCTTTTCCAGTTCCGCTATTCTTGCAGTGCTTGTTTCTTCTACATGAATCAGGTTTTCTATTTTATTCTGTAAAGAGAAAACATGATTGGTAAGATTATTAATATCCTGTTGAATCTGCTTTATAGCATTTTCTTTTAACTGCTCATTAAAACCAATCACTTCATTGTGGCGCTCCTGAATTGTTGCTTTAAGGTTATTCACAACCGCTTCCTGCGAAATAATCTCTTCAATTAATTTTTCTAAATTTTTTGCACGGCCAATTTTTTTTCCTTCAAACAAACCAACGCTTCCGCCGGTAAGCGAATATTTTCCCTTTACGTATTTACCGGTTTTCTCCAACACTACTGCCCCATTGCTGTTATGCAACGCATCTTCGTTCTCAGCAATAAAAACATTGCCCAGTAAGTGTTTGGCAAGATTGGCATATTTACTGTCTATCTCCACTACACTCAACGCGGCAATGGTTCCGGCGGGTTGTGGGTGGTTTTCAAAATCGGTAAACTTATCCTGTAAAAAGAAATTAGCCTTTCCTTTTTTGTTATTATCTAACAGATGAATAGCCTGCAAACCTTCTTCCAGGTTATTAACTACATAATAATTAAGATAAGGTTCCAGTACATTTTCAACCGCTGCCCGGTACTCTTCCTTTACATAAATAATATCACTCAGTAAAGGGGCGGTATGATTCCAGCCGGCATTGTTGTGCAGGAATTTTACACTTTCGGGATAACCTTCCATCGAGTCTATCAAACTCTTTAGCAGGTCGTGTTCGTTCTTCTTACTGTCTAATATGCGACTTTCTGTTGCCAGCTCATTACGCAAGCCTTCCATTTTATTCTGCGTTTGCAGAATTTGCTCTTTGGTAAACTCGTGATGATCCTGTAATTGCTGCAGTTCTGTTTTCTTCTGTTCCAGATCTGCTTCTTTTTGCTTTTTTTCGGGTTCTAATTGCTGCAGCTGATTTTGACGCTGCGTTTTCTCGTCTTGTATTTGGGTTACAGTTCGTTGTAAATTTTGAATGGAAGTATCTGCCACAGCCACTTTCTTCTCTGCCTCAAACTGGTCACGCTGTATCAGCTGGTTTTGTTTACGCAGTTCGTCAATATGGCTGCGTTTATCATCAAATACTTTCCGTTTTTCTTCTACTGCATTTTTCAGGTCGGCCAGTTTGCTTTCAAACTGCGTCAGCTGAATTTCATCTTCACCTATCTGGTTGCCGGTAAACTGAATGCTTTCATCAAGGCCTTTTAACTGACCACCAGCTTTTTGCAAAAATTCATTCAGGCCCGATTCCCTTTCTTTTAAATATTGAAGTCTTTGTCCGCTTAAACTCTTTTCGTTTTCTTTATTACGAACAGCATCCAACATTTCATTAAATGCATGCTGCATGGTTTGCAGGACTTTTTCTTTTTCAATTAATCCAAGCTTTTCCTGTTCCAGTAAAGCTTCTTCTTTGGCAATGGCTGTTTCCAGCTCAATACGCTTATCTACTTCATGTTGTTGTTTTTCGTTCAACTCATGATAAGTAATATTGAACCCTTCCAATGCAGCTTTAGCCAGCTCTATACTAACTTCTTTGTATTCTTTTTTAATCTCGAAATATTTCTCTGCCTTTTTTGCCTGGCTTTCTAAACTTTTAAGCTGGTTGTTAATTTCAAACAAAAGGTCTTCAATACGTGCCAGATCCTGCTCTGCTGCATCTAATTTAAGTTTGGCTTCTTTTTTACGGGTTTTGTAAATGCTGATGCCAGCGGCCTGTTCCAGCATTTTACGGCGGCTAAAATCCTTGTCTTTGATAATATCATCAACCATACCCAGTTCTATGATTGCATAACTGTCGTTACTTACGCCGGTATCCATAAACAGGTTGTGGATGTCTTTCAGGCGGCAGGCCACATCATTCAGACGATATTCACTCTCCCCACTTTTATAATATTTACGGGTTACGGTAACAGTACTGAATTCGGTTGGAAGCAGATTCTTGGTATTATCAAAAGTGAGGCTAACCTCGGCAATACCACTGGCACTACGGGTTTTACTGCCATTAAATACCAGGCTTTCCAGATTTTCGCTACGCAGATTACTGATCTTGTGCTCACCAATCACCCAGCGGATACTGTCTACAATATTACTTTTACCACAGCCATTAGGGCCAATTACCCCGGTAATGCCTTCATCAAAATTGAGTACGGTTTTATCGGCAAAACTCTTAAATCCTTTGATTTCTAAACTCTTTAAACGCACGGTTTTATCTTTATTTTAGTCAGACGGCAAATATACTGGAATGAACCAATAGAAAATTTTGATTTTTTACAGCGATTTGCCTTAGTTATTCACAGTTTCATATTGGTCCATAAATTGATTAAAATAAATATATTTTGAACTGACAAGTCCCTGTTAAAACAGGCTTATCTTTAATACCATAAAATTTCGATATGAACAAATTGGTAAGGGGTTTAATCTCGGCCTATGGCGCCAAAAAATTAGGCGGAGGATGCCTGGGCACTATTGTAGTTTTCCTGATAATCTGGTATGCGCTTGAAGGCTGTTGATCTATCTCTGTTAAGTAAGGGTTTCCGCAAAACAAAGCGTTAAAGTCTTCTTAAAGCAAATAGAAAATTTTTACATTACGAACTGATTCGTATTTTTACGACCTAAATAAAAAACATGAAACAACTATTTACCATTGCATTAATTACTGCTGCCACAACTGTTTATGCACAACCAAAAATAATCAGCCAGGCTTTTATTACTACCAACACAACCATTGTTGCTCCTGAAAATGATGAAGAACAATCCAGAACTTTTACTTCGGATGATGGACAGATAAGAACTATTCGTTTTGGCGGTGGAGGAGATAGTGAAACCAAAACAACAACCTGGTTAAAGGACGATCTGGTTAAAACCTATTCCGAAAGTGAGATAGCTGTTACAACAGTTATCAGGGACAACTCAAAAAAAATAACAACTACCATTATGGAAATGATGGGTAAAAAGACTGGATTTTACGCCACCGATGAAGACCAGGCAGAAATGCGCAAACGTATGGATAGTATGATGCAGAGCAGAGGCGGCCAGAATATATCTTTTGGAGGTTCTACTTCAGCACCTGTTTACTCCATTTCATATATAGATGAAAGCAAAAAAATTTCAGGTTATACCTGCAAAAAAGCATTTGTAATTGGAACCCGCTCTAATGGAAAATCAGATACTACCACAGTTTGGTATTGTCCTGATTTTAAATTCCAGAGTTTACCAAGTACAGGTGGCAGTGCCGGTGGCTTTGGCGGGTTTAATGTAACAGCAGAATCTAATGATATGGAAGCCCTCGCAGGATTTCCAATGCAATATGAAAGAACCATGAACAGAGGCAGAAAAATGACTGTACAGGTTACAAAACTTGTAATTGACAAAGAAGTAAAGGCCAAAGAATTTGACATACCAAAAGACATTGAGATAAAACCATTAAAAGAAATGCAGAACGGCGCTGGGCCGGGATTTCAATTCAGGATTGCGGGCCAATAATTTTTTTTATATGATTGGTTTACTGGTTGCACTTGCTGCTTCATGGCTGCTGTTCTGGCTTTTCGAACGGAAACATTTATCTCCTTTAGGGCTTACACCGTACCGGAAAAGAATTGGTAATTTTTTAGTTGGCCTTATAGCTTCTGTAGTAGTTGCTGCAGTTTATTTTCTATTTGTTGCTGCAGTTACAAAATCCAGCCTGTCGGTGAATAAAGAATTTACAGCAGCCGGTTTTTTTTCTGCCAGCTGGTGGGTACTTAAATCAGTTTTATTCGAAGAGTTTTTGTTCAGGGGCGCTTTATTATATATCGCCATTAAAAAACTAGGGATTAAATGGGGCTGTATCCTTTCTGCCATTGCCTTCGGCATTTATCATTGGTTCAGCTATAATGTTTTTGGCGAGCCAACGCAAATGATCTTTGTATTTATTGTTACAGTAATTGCCGGACTTATGTTTGCCTATGCTTATGCAATTACTAAATCGTTATACCTTCCAATAGGCCTTCATCTTGGATGGAATTTAGTTACCATCGTTGTTTTTTCGCAAGGACCGCTTGGACAGCAGCTTTTAATAAGTGCAAACGGGCATAAGGCCGGAGGCATAATATCGTTGGCGCTTTTTGCTTTCCAGGTTTTAGTATTACCATTAATCACTTATTGGTATTTAAGACGAACTGAACCTCTTACAAAACAATAAAAGAAATTTCATTTCGCTTTTTTCAAATATGTAAAATAACTGTTTGTGTATATTACGCAAAATAACTTTTTAACGCCTGATGGTAAATGATGCACAATTTGAGGATATTTACAACGAACATAAAAACCTCGTTTATAACCTCTGCCTGCAATATGTACTCAATACCGAAGACGCCCGTGACATTACCCAGGAAGTTTTTGTAAAGGTTTACCAGCGCTATCATCAGCACGATCCTGCCCTGGCCTCTTTAAAAACATGGATATACCGCATTACCATCAATCATTGTCTGGATTTTTTAAAAGCAAAAAAATCAAAAAAACGCTTTGGGTTTATCAATTCACTTTTTCATGCCGATTCAAATGAACCGATAGAAGATGCAAGTCATGTTGACCACCCGGGTATTCAGGCAGAAGATAAGGAAGCCATGCAAAAACTGTTGCTTATCATTCAGTCGCTGCCCGAAAACCAGAAAACAGCCATCATCTTAACTAAAATTGAAGAACGGCCGCAGCAGGAAGTAGCCGAGATTATGAATACGAGTGTAAAAGCCGTGGAGTCGTTGCTGCAACGGGCAAAACAAACCATTCAGAAAAAATTAACAGAAACCGAAGGATTATAAAACAACAGTCGTATAACTATTTAATTACACAATCATGAACATAGATAACAAACTGGATTTACTGAAGCAGATTAAAGCGGTGGATGCCCCACCCTTCCTGCTTACCCGTATCCGGCAACAGATAGATAACCTGAATAATGTTGAAGCGCCGGTTAAGTGGAAATGGGCTTTTGCTGTTTCTGCTGTTTTGATAATGGCACTTAATATATCCATCCTGTTTACATCTAACGATAAAACAGTTGATACAGACAAGGCTGCCGGAATTGAAACTGTGGTCAGCTCAATGAATCTTACCAATACTAATCAATTATACAATGAGTAAAATAAAATTATTAAGCATTGCAGTTATCGGGCTGCTGCTGGTCAATATTGCAATTGTTGGTTTTTTGATGTTCAGGAAATCGCCACCTCTACCTGGTGGAAGGCCTCCTATGGGGCAGGAAGGGCGACCACCTGAACAATCTGATGGACCAAAAAAAATCATCATTGAAAAACTCCATTTTGATAAAGAGCAGGCTGCTCAATACGAAATTTTGATTAAGCAGCATCAGGTATTGATCGCATCGCTGAACGACAGTATTAAAGATGCCAAAAACGATTTGTATTCATCACTGACAGATGAAACCTTTACGGGTAAAGATTCACTAATTGCAAAACTTGGCCTTTTACAAAGAAAAGTTGAAATAACCCACTACGATCATTTTGCTGCTATAAAAAAACTTTGCAGGCCCGATCAGCTTGAAAATTACGCTTCGCTTACAAAAGAATTAGCCAAGTTTTTTGCTCCGCCAAAAAAATAACCCGCCGCCACCGAAGGATTAATAAAGAACCGTCGTATAACGATCTAAAAAATAAAAACATTTATGAAATCAGCCAGGAACATTCTTTTTCTCACATTTGCCTTATCAGCTATTGCAGTTATCAGTTGCAAAAAAAACGGCGATGACTCAGGATCCGGTACAACTCCGGGAACTGTATCCACCACCAGTGTAGTAACAGCAAAATATACAGCTGCAGTAACAGTATCAACAAGTGGAAGCAGTATAACCCTCCGGTCAAACGGCACACCTGCACACGTTTCGCCATACTGGCTGGTTGGGCATGCATTATATGAAGCACAGATACCCGGACAAACTACAAACCCTGGTAGTATTGGTGTTCAAAATTACGCCATGACGATTCCCACAAATCCAGCAGAAGCAACCAGCAAAGAGGAAACCTCGCTGGGGCCAATTGGTATGGCTTTGAATGGTGTGGCAATTTTCAATGACCGGGAAGGCGGCAATGTACCTGTTGATGCAGGCGTATTAACTTCATTCGACAGAGCCGGCGCTCACCCCGGACCGGGCAATACCTACCATTATCATTTCACCGGCGATTTTACAGGTAATGATGATGCAAACCTTATTGGCTTTTTAAGGGATGGATTTCCTATTTATGCACGGAAAGATAATGACGGAACTTACCCTTCAAATTTAGATGCCAATGGCGGACACGTTGGTACAACTGCAGATTTTTCTACAGCTATTTATCATTACCATGCAGCCAACACCGCCTATATGGGCAGCAGGTTTTATGTTTTAAAAGCAGGAAGTTATTATGGAACTAAAGGAACATTTACGTTTTAAATATATTTTGTTTGCTGCAGTACTTCTTTACATAGTAAGCTGCAGCAATTCAAATAAAGAGGAAGGAAAAACAACTTCCTCTTTATTTGTTGATACC
>JBATAS010000179.1:0-2017 GCA_049661965.1 Ferruginibacter sp.
ACACTGAACGCCTCGGCTAGGTTTCGTACAGCATCTTGCTGCATAAATATAGCCTGGAACAAGCCGTATACTCTTAGATATTCAGCGCCCTGATTCTCTCCGGCCTTGTTTCCCAGAAAGGAGCTAATAGCTAATTCCGTATCCTCGATCATGTCCATGGCAGCCCATGCGAGGTCCCAGTTGAAACCATGACGGTTTACATTTTGGATAAATATCGGCTGATTAGCTAGCTCGCGGATCTCATGGCACAAAGCATCTACAGTCATTCTAGCCATTTCGCCTTCCGTGGCAGTTCTTAAACCGCTCGCCAGACCCGCATGGACATTGCTGGTTTGGGGCTATCTTATGCTTAGCTATGTTCTTCTCCATATCACGCGCCAACTTCGCCTCAGCCGCACGCAACTGCTCTTGGGTGTAGTCGCCTTTGTTAATTTCTACTATTTCAGATATGGCCACGCCTTCGTCCAAATCAAGTTGAACTGATAGCCATCTATCGATGCCTTGTTTCTCCATAAATACAGCACATCGGGCCTTCTCATATTCCCATCTATTAGCAGTTATTTGGCCAATACTCACGCCCAGATTCATATCCTTTGCGACCAGCCGCATGGTCCTATGTCCTGTAGGGCTTTGGCAGGCAAGCAGTTTCTTTATATGTTTTGCCACTTCTTTACGCTGGTCGCCATCATTACCTAACAAAAATGATCCGACTTCGTAGCGATGCGGGGCACTTGAGCTATTCAAGGCATCTATGAGTATACGAAGCTCCTTTGGCATTTTTTGTTCTGGTCGGGAAGGGCTTTCGCCTGCCGCTCTGGCCATGAAGTATTGGTCGATCTCTAGACCGTACGCGTTAAAGGTCATTCGATCGGCATCCGCACCGACATTCTTATGGTAGTAATTCATAGCATTGTAGAGGGCTACATGGTCAACTTCGTCCTGCTGCAGACCCTAGGGCTATCTGAACGATGGCAACAGGGCGTTAGTATGTACACACAAACTAACAATCCATTCATGCTGCGCGTGCAGTCATCAAGCGGGACGAAGTTCAAGCACGACGGCGCTACACTTGGCAAGGATGCCTACGAGTACCGTAACGCACGGTCAGTATGGATACGCGTGTATGCCGATTCCACAGAGCGCGAAATCCTCAACGAGTTCAAAAATGCTAAAGAATTGTTCGGCCCACCACCCAAAAAGAAGCAAAAGCCAAAAGATGTTAAGCGAGATCTTGAAGTATTGCGGCGTCACCGCAACGGCGATAAGAACAAAGACATCGCCGATTGGCTAAACGACAACTACGCAACCCCTGAACAAGCGTTCAACACTGATAGTGTCGCCAAGATAATCGAACGCATGAAGCAAAGGCTCGAATAGCGGACATTCTTTGCAGCAAAGGCTGTCAGAGACGTAGAGAAGCATACTAGGTACTATCGTTTTGATGAGCGATAGTACGGCCAATGTAGCATCCGAGCCACAGACCCCGACCAAGACAGGGGATGAGGCATTAGAATGGGCACGATTCTACTACTCGCTGTACAAGCAAAAGAAATCAAAGGCTATATCCCGTGACATTGATAAAAGCACTTAATAGATATAAATGGCAGCCCTTGTCCCGCGTCACGCGGTATAGCCCAAGGACTGCCATTTATACACTGCTAGGAGTCAACCATGAAGTGCACGGCTATAGCACTTTGTCGCGTCTCGACCGCTAAGCAGCGGACCGAGGGCAACAGCCTTGAAGCACAGGAAAAACGCGTCTACGATGCCGCCGATTTTATACAGGCACCGATAGAGAAATTCTGGAGTCTCAACGTTTCGAGCCGCAAGGGCAAGAACTTTAATCGGAAAGATCTGCATCAAATGCTGGCGTATGCCAAGCAGTACCGACGCATACAGTTTGTCATAGTTGATGAAGTTGACCGTTTTATGCGAAGTGTCGATGAGTTCTACTATTGGAAAGTCCGCTTCCGCGAAGAGGCTGGGGCGCGACTAGTGTACGCGGCCAAGCCTGAGC
>JBATAS010000180.1:0-1818 GCA_049661965.1 Ferruginibacter sp.
TAACAGAAGCTTTCAATAACATAGTCTAAAGGTTCAAAAAATTAAAGGACATTGTTAGTCGTTCTGCTTGAAAAGTGAGTTATAAATTGCTGCTAATTTTTATTAGCAGCAATTACGCTTCTTGCAACTAGCTTCATTGACTCAAATAATTGAGCATATGTAGCACATTTTTCTTCAGATTCAGGGCTACCACATTTGACTCTTCCCGCACTTTTACCCGTGAATTCAAACCATTCATCTTGAGGGTTGTTGATCAATCTTTCACCCGTGTAAGAAATCAAAATATCAGGGTGATTTTTCCTGATAATATCATCTGGTAAATGATAACGCACATCATCTTTAGATAATGGCAGGTGAGAATAAGCATATCTAG
Organism: Ferruginibacter sp.; assembly: GCA_049661965.1. Taxonomy (GTDB): domain Bacteria; phylum Bacteroidota; class Bacteroidia; order Chitinophagales; family Chitinophagaceae; genus Ferruginibacter. The sequence goes on from JBATAS010000180.1 coordinate 374, forward strand.
AATAGGCTTCCCAACTTGTCCCTACAACATCTTGTAAGCCAACAGATAAAAGAGCATATTCTTTTGCATCGAACATATTGGAAGACGTATTTAATTTTTTAAGTTTTTTTAATGATAGCGCTGGCAAGAATGCAGGAAACTCAGATTTATTAATCACTTGAAAAAACGAGAGCACTTCTAAATTGGGTAAGCCCCTGAGAAATTCAAAGTTAACGATAGGTTGTTTCCAATCTAAAGTGCCATCTATTCTTAGGTATCTTAGACTTTCAATGCCTACTAAACCATCGAAATCAGTCACTTTTCTGAGGTTTTCAAGATGTAAAGACTTCAGTTTCTTCATAGCGCGTAGTGGAGATAAATCAGAAAACCCTGAAACGTATTCCATGACAAGTTCTTCAATATTCACTAATGAAGAGAGAAAGTCGATATCTTTTGGCCTAGCATGTGTAATTCTTAATCGTTTAATATTCCATAATTGAGATATTTTTTCGAGCTGCGCTTTATTGGGTTCATGCAATGTAACTTCTTCAAGATTAGGAAACGTAAATATGCGCTCCCAGTTTTTGTCATCTTTTCCAATGGTTGCTACAGCAATTTCTTTACTGCCTGAAGGTATGCCATTGATTGAGTATGTGTATCTTTCACGATTAGGTATGACGGTCCAGTAATCTCCATCGCGATCTAAAGAATCTCCAAAGTGATGCTTCATGAATTACCTTTTAAAGTTTATAAAAAATGTAAGTGAAAGGGAGTTGCCATGCTTGATAAATCGCTTAAGCATCGCTTGCCTTGTCATTTTCATGTTGCGGACTTTCAGGATACGCTCGGCCTACATACGAGTGCTGGATTACGCCCGACACCGAGCCGTTGGAGCTTGGAGGCATGGGGAAGACCGCTTGCTTCCGCAGTAAAAAGGCATCGATAAGGAAGCGGACTAGCTTTCTGTCGTAGCCGATATCGGCTCCTGCGTATTGCTCCGGCTCTCTATTTACCCATGATTCAACGACTCGAGCACCTGCTGGAGAACCTTCAAGACGCAAGCTGTAGATTAGTGCTCCTGTCCAACTTCGATGAAAGAAAAGCCATCCATCAGCGTAGTAGATAAACCACTTATCTTCCATTGCCTCTGGAACTAGGCCGTTCCTTAGTTTTTCGATTTCATCATCATTAAATACACCTTCGAATGCCAGCGGCTCATTCTTGGCTGGCGCTGGTAGATGTTTCCATGAATTTTTAGTTGCGTGGGTCATTTTCGATGACTAAAGATTGATATCAGAGGCTGGATTTAGCCAGCCCATTTTGAATGAAGCGTTGGCGTAAAAATAACAAAAGACCTGCAGCATAAACTAACCAACCTTAAAACACATTAAGTTTTTAATTAACGCTAAGCCAAAGCCAACGCCAAAACCACTTGTGTCGCTGTCTACAGCACCCAGCCCACCTTC
>JBATAS010000181.1:0-4865 GCA_049661965.1 Ferruginibacter sp.
TGCAGGGTTGTTATTCAATAATAATAACTAAACAACAGTTATATAAATCCCCCGAGAATATCGGGGGATTTTTTTATTGAAAAATGAAATGTGCCGTGAGTCGGCTGCTGTACTTAATAAAGAAAGAAGCAATAGAAAATTTGCTATATTTTATTCGGGATACAAGCCGGAAATAATTATATCATCTATGTAGAATTGCCAAATTTGCATATTAATTAGTTAAGCGTTGGTTATAACGACGTTATTTAGCTGCCGTTACAAAGTCAAAAACTTTGTTTCAAAGCATAGAATAAGAGCTAAGTATTTGTGTGAAAAAAATGTGACAGCTGTAGCTGAACATCCTGTGGCTAAAATATTTTTTTTCTGGTTAAATAGTTTTCGATATATTTACGATTATGCCATTAACTAAATAACGTTTATGAAAAAAATCTACCAGATTATTGCCGTTGTTTTATTTCCTTTTTCATTAATTGCACAAAACTCGTTCTTCTCACCTGTGAGTGAGAGTTCAATATTTTTGGGTAATAATAAGAGAGAGATTGTACCAACCAAATACAATACGGTTAAAACTGACATCAATCAATTAAAAACTTTCTTATGGTCGCTTCCTGCAGAAAAGCAGGTGACTAACCGAAAGGCAGCGCCGGTTATGGAGCTTCCAATGCCTGATGGTACCATAGCAAGATTCAATGTATGGGAAAGTAATGTTATGGAGCCGGGCCTTGCAGCACAATTGCCGGATATGCGACAGTTTCTGGGGCAGGGGATTGATGATCCTTATGCGACTATCCGTTTTGATTATAATCCATTTACCGGGTTTCATGCACAGATTCTTTCGAGTCAAACAGGCAGAATATATATAGATCCATTTGCAAAGGGGGATCTTAATCATTACATCAGTTACAGTGTAAAAGACTACAACAGAGATGTTAAGTTCATCTGTGAAGTAGTGGATAATGAGATTGCTTCAAAAGGTAGTAGCTCTCAGGTAACAGCTGCTGCCTGTTTGGGTGCAAATCTCAGAACCTATCGTTTGGCACTTGCTTGTACCGGAGAATATTCTGTTGCAGTGGCGGGACCTACACCTACTGTGGGAGCCGTTGCAGCAGCCATGCTTACATCGGTAAACAGGGTTACAGGTGTTTACGAAGTAGAAGTTTCGCTGAGAATGACGTTAATCGCTAATAATAATTTACTGATTTATCTGAATGGAGCTACAGATCCATATACTAATAACAATGGCTCTGCTATGTTGGGCGAAAATCAAGCCAATATTGATGCTGTAATTGGCTCTGCAAATTACGATATCGGACATGTATTCAGTACAGGCGGTGGGGGGATTGCCAGCCTTAACAGCCCATGTAATTCCGGTTCAAAAGCCAGAGGCGTAACTGGCAGCTCTAACCCTGTTGGAGATGCTTTTGATATTGATTATGTTGCGCATGAAATGGGGCACCAGTGGGGTGGTAATCACTCAATGGCAGGTTGTGGTTCTTCACCTGCAAGCACTAAGTATGAAGTGGGTAGCGGAACAACCATACAAGGTTATGCAGGTATTTGCGGAGGTGAAAATATACAACCGAACAGTGATCCTCATTTTCATGGAATTAGTTTTGACGAAATAAGTAATTACATTACAACAGGTAATGGAAATACATGTGGTGTTTCAACCGCTACCGGAAATGATTTGCCGGTTATCAGCGCATTGCCAAATAATAACCTGAGTATTCCTCCAAGCACACCGTTTACATTGGCTGGTACAGCTACCGATCCAAATAACGATCCTCTGACTTATTGTTGGGAAGGGTGGGATACACAGGGAACACAAACCTGGAATGCTGGTGCAACAGCACCTGCAGGTAATACCGTTCCATTGTTTAAATCAAGAATACCTAAAACAAATGGAACCAGAACTTTCCCTGATATTGCAGTAATTCTTGCGGGTTATCCTGCAAGCCCACCTTCTGCAATGGGTGGGTTAAAAGGCGAAACCTTATCGCCGGTTGCCCGGGCCATGAACTTCAGACTCACAGTACGTGATAATCGTGCAGGCGGTGGTGGTGTGGTTTCAAGTGGCGGAGCTGGTTGTCAGACCTCAACTCCATTTGTTGTTAATGTAGTTGGAACTACTCCTTTTGTTGTAAGCGTGCCGAATGGCGGCGAAAGTTATACCGGAGGATCAACTCAAACGGTTACCTGGAATGTTGCTAATACCAATAATGCACCGGTAAGTGTTGCTAATGTAATGATATCGTTATCAACCGATGGAGGCTTAACTTACCCAACCGTTTTACTGGCTAGTACACCCAATGATGGCTCACAAGCTGTGACAATGCCAAATATTACATCAACAACTGCAAGAGTTAAAGTTGAAGCTGTTGGAAATATCTTTTTTGATATTTCAAACGCCAACTTTAGTATAACAGGAGGTACGGCAACAAACCCAACCGTTACAATTAACCAGGCGGCGGCACAACCAGATCCAACTTCTGCCTCTCCAATTAATTTTACGGTGGTATTTGATCAGGCTGTTACAGGCTTTGCTACCGGCGACGTTACTCTATCGGGTACTGCAGGAGCAACAACAGGTACAGTAACCGGAAGTGGTACTACATATAATGTTGCTGTAACTGGTATGACTATGAGCGGAACAGTAATTGCAACTATTCCGGCAGGAGTTTGTGTAAATACATTAAACGAAACTAACCTGGCATCAACCAGTACTGATAATACAGTTACATTTAATTTGGGTGCAGCAATTTGTACCACTTTTGTGGGTTCAGTTGGTCCTGCTAATACAGCTACAAGCTTAAGAGCTTTCAGAGATGCTGTTGCTTCTACTTGTGCTGTTCCAGGGCCATGCACTGCAGGCCTTGCTGGAGCTTTACATTATGTACAGCATACCTGGACAAACCCTGTAAATGCTGTTCAGTGTGTTACAGTAACTTATTCTAATCCTACTACTAATTTGAGCTTTGTAACAGCACATGATGGTTCTGTAGTATTGACAAATCTTTGTACTAATTATCTTGGAGACCCTGGATCAAGTGCTCCGGCAGGAGGTGCACCAATTGTTTGGTCATTTAACGCCCCAGCATTGGCTACTATAGTTTTTCATGTAGGTAATGTTACAGCTGGACAAACTGCAGATTATAACATACAAATCAGTGCTCCTATTTGTGCTGCAGTTACAGCACCAACAGTAACAATTAACCAGGGGGTTACGCAGCCAGATCCTACATCTGCATCGCCGATAAACTTTGATGTTGTATTCAGCGAACCTGTTACAGGATTTGCGACTGGCGATGTAACATTAAGTGGTACTGCCGGTGCAACAACTGCAACGGTAACCGGAAGTGGAGCAACATATAATGTGGCCGTTACTGGTATGACAGCGAACGGAACGGTAATAGCAACCATTGCAGCTAATGTGGCTACAGGAACAATTAACCCAATTGGCAATGCCGCATCAACCAGTACAGATAATACAGTTACATTTAGTACAGTATGTATTCCACCTACTGTAACTCCGGTTCCAAATCAATCGCTTTGTGCCGGTTCTCCTACTGCCCCCGTTAACTTTACGGGTACACCAGGTGCTATTTTTGACTGGACGAATACTAATCCGGCTATAGGGCTTGCGGCAAGCGGCACTGGTAATATACCGTCGTTTATCGCAACTAATAATACTGCCGCTCCTATTGTGGGTACAATTACTGTAACACCAAGTTTACCAGGTGGAGGTTCAGGCCCTTGTACCCCTTCAGTAGCACAAACTTTTACAAACAATACACCAGTTGCTATTCCTACAGGACCGGGAGTTGTTACATCTACGATTACTGTATCGGGTGCACCAACATTCCTGTATGATTTGAATATGTTAACTAACATTACGCACACATTTAATTCGGATCTCGATATTACAATCATGTCCCCCTCCGGAACAGTTGTTACATTGACCTCAGATAATGGAGCTGGAAATGATAATGTATTCAATGGAACTTTATGGGATGATAATGCTAATCCTGGTGGACAGGTACCATATACCACTAATAATGGGTTAGTAACGGATCAGGCTTATGTAAACCTTACTACAGCCACTCCACTAGTACCTGAAGAAGCGTTAGCTGCGTTTATTGGCGAAGATCCAAACGGAGTATGGACTATTACAATTAGTGATGATCTGGCTGGTGATGGTGGTTCTTTAGATTCCTGGGCTTTAATTATCACAGGTTTACCAGCTGCACCAACTTTAACAACATCCTCATTTACTAATAATACGCCTGTTGTTATCCCCACCGGACCAGGCGTTGTTACTTCAACAATAAATGTGACTGGTGTAGGTACTCAATTGTTTGATGTTAATATGACTACATTTATAAGGCATACATTTAATTCCGATCTGGATATAACGATTACTTCACCTGCCGGTACAGTTGTTACATTAACTTCTGATAATGGAGCTGGTAACGATAATGTATTTAACGGAACAATATGGGATGATAGTGCTAACCCGGGCGGACAAGTTCCTTATACTAGCAACAATGGGTTGGTTACAGATCATACATATGCTAATCTGACTCTTGCGTCTCCCTTAGTTCCGGAAGAGGCTCTGGGAGCATTTGTGGGAGAAGATCCTAACGGTGTATGGACATTAACTATCAGTGATGATCTGGCAGGCGATGGCGGTACACTTGACTCGTGGACTTTGGATTTACAAACAGCAATTTGTGGCGCATCAACCTGCGTAGGTACACCTACATCCTTTACGATCACGGTTAATCCCAATTCTTCCTTAGTAATATTAGCCGATCCAGGGACTACATTATGCGAAGGTGATCCAACGTTGCTTACGGTATATGATG
>JBATAS010000182.1:0-12565 GCA_049661965.1 Ferruginibacter sp.
TGGTTTTGGAATGCTGGCTGATAACGCCGACATAACCATTTCTGGCAGTGGTAACCAGGAAATAACTGCAGGGAATAATTTAAAAGTAAATATTGCCGGAAGCGGAAACGTTTATTACAAAGGCAACCCGGTCATCAATGCACATGTAAGCGGCAGCGGCGCAGTCATTCCCCGCTGATAAGTAACTGACAATTCGATAACCTGTCGAACTTTTATGGGCACGACAGGTTATTTTTGTTTTATGCAAAAAGAGTTAAAGCAATTTTTAGAAAAAAAGGTAAAATTATATAATCAACTGTCCTTTATTAAAGACGACCCTATATCCATTCCTCATTCTTTTACAAAAAAACAGGATATTGAAATTGCAGGTTTTTTTGCTGCCATCTTTTCCTGGGGCAACCGAACCACCATCATCAGCAAATCAAAAGAGTTAATGCAGTTGATGAACAATGCCCCGCATGATTTCTGTTTAAGTCATACCGACAATGATCTTAAAAAATTACTTGTCTTTAAACATCGAACCTTCAATGCAACCGATCTGCTGTATTTTATTGCCTTTTTTAAAATGCATTATTCAAAACATAATTCGCTTGAAATTGCTTTTACCCAATGGATACACAAAAATGACGAGACAGTTGAAAACGGATTGAAAGGTTTTTATCATTACTTTTTTTCTTTACCGGATATTCCGGAGCGTACCCGGAAGCATATTGCTTCACCTGAAAAAAATTCCTCCTGTAAAAGATTGAATATGTACCTGCGCTGGATGGTACGGAGTGATGATAAAAAAGTTGATTTTGGTATCTGGAAAAAAATCAAACCTGCCCAGCTTATTTGTCCTTTGGATGTACATGTGGTAAGGGTTTCAAAAGAATTAAATTTAATAAAAAGGCAACCTTCCGACTGGCAAACAGCATTGGAATTAACCGCTTTTTTACGTACTTTAGATAAAACCGACCCGGTTAAATATGATTTTGCATTGTTTGGTACAGGCGTGATGGAAAACAAACCGCTGATTAAATGATTAACTGATTTCGCAGATGGAGACAGCAGAGTTAATACGGTTATTAAATAAAGAGCTGCCAATCAACTTTGCAGAAAGAAAATCGTATAATGAAGTGAAGGATCAACTGGCAGAATATATTAATCATCTTATAAATCATGATTTTGATAAACTGATTACCTACCTATACCGCATTGATGTAAGTGAACAAAAATTAAAATTATTGTTGCATGAAAATCAGCAGGAAGATGCCGCCCACATTATTGCTGCACTTATTATTGAAAGGCAGCAGCAGAAAATAAAAAGTCATGAACTTTTCAGCCAGCAGGCAAATGACTTTGACGAAGAGGAAAAATGGTAACCTGTTTAAAGCTCCTGTAGTTCTTTCTTTGAAGTTTTGCTGAACATCAGCTCCTGCACTTTCTCCTTATCTTCTTTTTCTTTACTAAGATCGAACATGGTACCAAATACATGATCCCATAATGTAGAGCTTACACCAAACCCCAGTTCATTTTTTTTGTAATGATGCAGGTGATGATTACGCCATAAAGGTTTCATCCATTTAAATGGCGGGTTCCAGGCATGAATGGCATAATGCATGGTTCCGTAGATAAGATAGCCCAAAATAAATCCCGGAAAAAAAACAAACGCATAACTGCTTGCTCCAAATAAATATCCAATAAAAAACATAGTGCTGAAAACAGCTGATGAAAGCAGCAGGCTTGGTACAGGTGGCATAAACAGCCTTTCCTTATCCCTTGGATATTCGTGATGATTGCCATGAATTACGTAAACAATCCGCAGCGCCCTTTTACTTTCGGCCATAAAATGAAATACATAACGGTGAATCATATATTCAAAAAGCGACCAGAAAAACATTCCCGCTAAAAAGATCAGCACAATACCCGAAAACCCAAACCCAAGTTTAGCATAACTGTAGTAAAGCATCAATCCCAGGATTGGGATATAGAGCCCCCAGATTACAAGGGGATGGGTCTTTGTGAGGTATTCCAGGTATTTATTCTTAAAAATCTGAGCCTGGCCTTTGTTATGAATTTTTTCGAACTTCATAAGTATAGTAGTAATTCAATACAAATCTAACTAAAGTTCATTAAATCTGAAATCATTTTGCTCCATATTTAATAGTTAAATTTGCTGCAATAGTTTAACATGTATATATTAAATTATTTAACTGCTGAATTTACCACTGTTTGGCCTGGCTATTTATAAAATCTTAAAATAATAATCAAAAAATGAAATTAGTTACTTATTTAAACGACGGACACGACCATTTAGGCATTGTGGTTGACGGCAATGTTTACCCCATAGATGCCTTGCACAACGATTTACCCAATACTATGGCAATGCTTTTAAATTTTTGGGACGAATTGATGCCCATGGTAAAAGCTGTTGAACAAAAAATTAAAGACGGAATGGTGAGGAATGTTATGGGACAGCCCCTGGCTGATGCAGAAATATTTGCACCGGTACCGCATCCCACAAGCTGCCGGGATGCTTATGCCTTTCGCCAGCACGTGGCTGCAGCCAGGCGAAACAGGAAAGTTGATATGATTCCCGAATATGACCAGTATCCCATTTTCTATTTTACCAATCATAATAGCATACAGGGCCCCGGCAAAATTATTTGCATGCCCGATCATTTTCAAAAACTGGATTTTGAGTTGGAAGCTTCTATTGTTATTTGCAAACCCGGTCGCAATATTAAAGCTGCCGATGCCGATGAATATATCGGCGGGCTGATGATCATGAATGATATGAGCGCAAGAACATTGCAGATGGAAGAAATGAAACTGAACCTTGGCCCGGCTAAAGGAAAAGATTTTTGCACGGTGATTGGTCCCATGTTAGTTACTTTAGATGAACTGGAACAATACGAAGTACCCTGCAAAGAAAACCATACCGGTAAAGCCTGGAATTTAGGAATGAAGTGCTGGGTGAACGACAAGCAGGTAAGTGAAGGTAACCTCGCCGATATGGATTGGACCTTTGCCGAAATTATTGAACGCTGCAGTTATGGTGTTGACCTTTTACCCGGTGATGTAATTGGAAGTGGTACGGTTGGAACAGGCTGTTTTTTAGAATTAAACGGAACAGGTTTATTAAACAATCCTGATTTTGAACCACAATGGTTGCAGGATGGCGATGTGGTAGAAATGGAGATTGACGGACTTGGTAAACTTAGCAATACAATTGTAAAAGATGAAAGTGATTTTTCAATATTGGCAATAAAGAAAATGTAGAATTAAGATGATTATTAATTTAAAAGATATAAAACCTGCGGATGCTCAAAACTATTTGCAGCACGCTATTGCACCCAGGCCAATTTGTTTTGCATCAACTATTGATAAAGCAGGAAATATTAATCTGAGCCCCTTTAGTTTTTTCAATTTGTTTTCTTCCAATCCACCTGTGGTAATTTTTTCTCCCGCACGGCGGGTAAGAGATAATACCACCAAACATACTTTACAAAACGTTTTGGAAGTACCGGAAGTCGTCATCAATATTGTTGATTATGATATGGTGCAGCAAAGCTCCCTTTCCAGTTGCGAATTTCCCAAAGGAACCAATGAATTCATTAAAGCAGGATTTACCGAAGAAAAAGCAACCATGGTAAAACCGCCTATGGTAAAGGAAAGTAAGGTAAAATTGGAATGTAAGGTTTTAGAAGTAAAGCCGCTTGGTACCGAAGGCGGTGCAGGCAACCTGGTAATTTGCGAAGTGCTTTGTATGCATATTGATGAAAGTATTTTAGATGAAAACAATAAGATTGACCAAACTAAACTACATCATGTTGCCAGGCTTGGTGGTAACTGGTATGCCAAAATAGACGAAAGCAATTTATTTGAAGTAGCTAAGCCCAATACACAACTTGGTATTGGTGTTGATGCACTGCCAGAAAGTATCCGCAACAGTAAAATACTTACCGGCAATAATCTTGGCCAGTTGGCCAATGTGCATGAAATGCCATTTGTTGATCCTGCCTTCAGCGATGATAAACTTAAAAATATTATCCAGTATTTTTCCATCAACCCCGATGAGATGGATAAAGAACTGCAACGCTATGCCAAAGAATTGTTAGATGCAGGTAAAACAGATGAAGCATGGCAGATTTTACTGGCTGATTATTAACTACAATATCCCACCAAATACCTTTTTCAAAAGATCACTGGTCCTTGCCGCAAAATTATTCCGGATATTCCTTTCTTCCTGTGCCACCAGATCAAATAATGCATTAGTAGCTTTCATAGTTACATAACCGGTAAGGTCAGGATTTAGTTTTTTTACAAATGGAATACTGTTGTATCTCGTAACCATATCGCCATAGTATTTTGTAGCATCAACTTTATCCAAAGAAGATTTAATTACCGGCGTAAAAGCAGCTACCAGCTGTGCGGTTGTTTTATTCCTGAAAAAATGTGTCGCACTCGTATCGCCGTTTCTTACCAGTCCTATGGCATCCTGTATGCTCATGCTTTTTATAGCATTCACAAAAATGGGTTTGGCATAACCTGCTGCATCCTCGGCGCCACGGTTAATCTGAAGAATGGCTTTATCGACCATACTGCCCAGGCCAATATCACGTAAAGTATTTTCAATCTTCCGGGCATCTTCTGGTATCAATATCTTATAAAATGCATCTTTAAAAAAACCATCCTCCTTATTGAGTTTTAATACAGCGCCAGCCAAGCCTTGGCTTAACGCTTCTTTAATACCCTCACCTGCTTCGGATTCGGTAACGCCAGTCATTTGCGGCAGTTGTTTGATAACATCACAACCGTAAAACAGGCTGGAGAATATAACTGCAATAAAAATCCTTTTCATCCTTATCATTTTAGTTTGTTTAAATATAAGAAGAATAGCGGCAATTTCGGTGCCGGAAACCGTAAATACAAAAATGACCTGTATGCGGTATCTTTGCTGGCCTTACAAAAAAGAGTACAGTAATTTATGAGCACACAACATTTATCCGAACAGGAGATCATCCGCAGGGAAAAACTGGCAGAACTTACAAAACTGGGCATTGATGCATACCCGGCAGCATTGTACCCGGTAAACACTACATCGGTTCACATAAAAGAAAATTATAAAGGCGATGAGAATAAAGATGATTTTGCAGATGTGTGTATTGCGGGACGCATCATGAGTGTACGTGATATGGGCAAGGCAAATTTTGCCGTGATACAGGACAGTGTTGGCAAAATTCAATTCTATATTAAACAAGATGACATTTGCCCGGGCGATGATAAAACTTTATATCAAACTGTTTGGAAAAAATTAGTTGACATTGGTGATATCATTGGTATAAAAGGCTATGTGTTTACAACCAAAACCGGAGAGACTTCTGTTCATGTAAGGGAATTCACCATACTTACTAAAGCATTAAAACCATTACCGGTTGTAAAGGAAAAAGATGGTGAAGCATTTGATGAAGTTACTGATCCCGAATTCAGGTACAGGCAGCGATATGCTGACCTGATTGTAAATCCTGAGGTAAAAGAAACTTTTATTAAGCGTACCAAAATGGTAAACGCCATACGTGAATTCTTAAATGAGCGTGGCGCTTTGGAAGTGGATACGCCGGTATTACAAAGTATTCCCGGAGGTGCTGCAGCAAGACCCTTCACTACACACCACAACGCACTGGATGTGCCCATGTACATGCGTATCGCAAACGAACTGTATTTAAAAAGATTAATCGTTGGTGGCTTTGAATGGGTGTATGAGTTCAGCCGCAACTTCCGTAACGAAGGTATGGACCGCACACACAACCCGGAGTTTACCGTATTGGAATTTTATGTGGCGTATAAAGATTACGAGTGGATGATGGACACCACCGAACAGATGCTGGAAAAAGCGGCCGTTGCAACAAACGGGACAACCAAAGTTACAGTGGGTGACCCTTCGGCTCCGCTCAGGACAATTGATTTTAAAGCGCCATATAAACGCATAACCATGTATGATGCGATTAAAGAACATACCGGTTTTGATATTTCTGAAATGGATGAAACAGGTATAAGAGATGTTTGTAAGCAATTGCATATTCATGCCGATGAAAAATGGGGTAAGGGAAAACTGATTGATGAAATTTTTGGCGAAAAATGCGAAGGCAATTATATACAACCGACTTTTATAACAGACTATCCGGTTGAAATGAGTCCGCTTACTAAAAAACACCGCAGCAAACCGGGGCTGGTAGAGCGTTTTGAGTTGATGTGCAATGGTAAAGAAATTGCCAATGCTTACAGCGAGTTAAACGACCCGATTGAACAACGTGAGCGTTTTGAAGAACAAACCAAATTGATGGAACGTGGCGATGATGAAGCTATGTTTATTGACCATGATTTTTTACGTGCGCTGGAATATGGTATGCCGCCAACCAGCGGTATTGGTTTTGGAATAGACAGGATTGCGATGTTGCTGACTAATCAGCATTCAATACAGGATGTACTTTTCTTCCCTATGATGAGACCGGAGAAAAAAGATGAATAATAACTTAAACGTTTTTTTGAATAGATGCTGCGGTATTAGTACTGCAGCATTTTTTGTATAAGACCCATAGCCAGTTCATAAATTACCCTTCTTTATTTCCCTGCAAATAAATTATCTTGGCAACTCAAAAACAAATAAACAAAATATGATAAAGTTTTTAAAGCGTGTTGCCGCATTGGCTGTTGTATGCAGTTTCACATTGGCAGCACAGGCGCAGAAAAAAGAACTGGGAAATGACCAGTATTTCAAAAGTAATTTTAAAGGTATTACCAATCAATTACCCTCTGTTGTAAAGTGGATTGATGACAGTCATTTTATTTTAAGAAGAGATAGTAAAAATTATGAAGTTGATTGTAAAACAGGAGCAGAAAAAGAATATGTTGAAACGAATATCAATAAAGGCTCCCTGGCAACTACGCCAGAGATTATCACAAAAGAAAATGATTTGTATCTCCGAAAAAATGTAGAAGATGTACGGCTGACTAATGATAAGGAAAAGGAAATAAATCCTACAGTAAGTCCCGATGGAAATTATGTGGCCTACACAAAAAATAATGACCTGTATACAATTAATCTGACCACGTTAAAAGAAAGCCGGATTACCAAAGACGGCAGCGAAACCATTTTAAACGGTTATGCAAGTTGGGTGTATATGGAAGAGATACTGGGCCGCCGCGGCAGATACCGTGCGTTCTGGTGGAGCCCCGACAGCAGGCATATTGCTTTTTTCAGGTCAGATGATTCAAACATTCCGGTATTTACCATTACCGATGCAACAGGTTTGCATGGTGTTGTGGAAACACAGCGCTACCCAAAAATAGGAGATCCTAATCCGCAGGTAAAAGTTGGTATGGTTAAACCCGATGGCGGCAATGTTGTATGGGCTGCTTTTAATGAAAAAGACGATCAGTATTTTGGTCAGCCATACTGGAAACCAGATGGCAGCAGTTTGCTGATACAATGGATGAACCGCTTGCAGGATAATCTCATCATCTATGATGTAAATACAATTACCGGAGGTAAGAGTGAATTTTATAATGAGAAACAAAAAACATGGGTTGACCTCGATGACCAGGGAGGCCGCATGCTGTTTATGAAGGATGGTACCGGTTTTATTTTAAGCAGCGACGCTACCGGCTGGAATCATTTATATTTTTACGACATGAAAGGCAAACTGGTTAATGCCATTACCAGCGGAAAATTTACCGTTAACAATGTTGAATATGTTGACGAGAAAAAAGGTATCGTTTATTTTACGGCCAGAAGCTTAGAGAACACAGCCAGGAATGATTTTTACCGGGTGAATATCAACGGTAAAAATATGGAGCGCCTTACCCTGGGCGATTATAATAACAGTATCAACCTGTCGCCAGGCGGGTCTTATTTTGTTACTACCTATTCAAATGCAACTACCCCAACCCGGATGACATTGATGAGTAACAAACGAAATATCATTAAAGAACTGGGAAACAGCAAAGCTGAAGAATTTGATAATTACAACTTAGCCAAAACCGAGATCGTACGTGTTAAAAGTGATGATGGTTTGTATGATCTGCCTATGAAAGTAACCTGGCCTGTTAATATGGATAAATCGAAAAAATACCCTGTACTCATTTCAATTTATGGCGGCCCTAATGCAGGTACGGTAATGGATACCTGGGGTATAAGCGGCAACCAGCAATGGTATGCTAAAGAAGGTTTGATACAGGTAAGCATGGATCACCGTGCCAGTGGCCACTTTGGAAAAGAAGGTGTAAATTATATGTATCACAATCTTGGCTACTGGGAAATGAAAGATTACAGTACCATGGTAAAATGGCTGATTGATAACGGAAGTGCAGATGCATCTAAAATCTGTATTACCGGATTCAGTTACGGTGGCTATCTGACTTGTTACGCCTTAACTTATGGCAGTGATGTTTTTACGCATGGTATGGCCGGGGGCAGTGTTACCGACTGGACATTGTATGATTCGCACTACACCGAAAGGTATATGGGCACAGCAGCTAACAATTCTGAGGGATATAAAAACAGTTCTGCCTTAACACATGCAGGCAAATACAAAGGCATGTTGCAGCTTGTACATGGTATGATTGATGACAATGTTCATATGCAAAACAGTATTCAGCTCATCAGCAAATTGCAGGACCTTAAAAAAGATTTTGAGTTTATGCCATACAGCGGCGGCCGCCACGGCTGGGGTGGCAGCAAAGGCATGCATTTTCAAAATATGAAAACAAAATTCATTTATAAATATTTACTGGAGAAAGATGTGCCTAAAGAAGTATTGAGGTAAAATTTAATCCATAAATTAATTACCACAGAAGCAGGAAAATAATACTGTTGCTTCTGTGGTTTTTTATTTAAATCAGTACTGCAGTTGCATTAATGAAGATTAATGTTTACTTTTTCATCCTTAATCAAAACAACTAAATATGAAAAAGTTTTTTCCCACAAGGCTTGCCGAAATTATTTTTGCACTGATTATGGGATATTTTGGTGCCTTTCATTTTAAATATGGTACGGGTATAAAGGGAGTACCTGACTATTTGCCGGGCAATGAAACCATTTGGGTATATATTGTTGGGCTTGGTTTTGGACTTGCTGCTATTGCCATTCTAATTAATAAATTTAAAACGCTGGCCTGTTATTTACTGGCCGCCATGCTGCTGATTTTTGTGCTTGCCCTGCATGTGCCCCAGGTAATGAAAGACGGAAACCTTTACCAGTTACTGAAAGATACCGGCCTTGCCATGGCTGCTATAATGATAGGCAACAATACATCGAAATAGATCAAAAAAAAATGGGACTATGTAATATTGCATAGCCCCATTTCAATTAAACGAAATTTACTTACGCTTCAATTTATTTTTAAAACTGAGGTAATCAAGGAAATAAATCACTCTGAGTGAAAGACTGTTAAACTGATTGCCCTCAATGGTGTTACCAAGATTCTTTGCATAGTTTTTTTCAAACTCCCTGTTGAAACTTTCGCCAATATCTTTCCATACAATACTGAAGAAACTGCCCTGTGCAAACTGCCAGTTATAAACCATATCCACACTTAAATAATTATAGTTCTGATTTACGTTTTGTGTAAAGGGATTAGTTGGTGTTTGCAGTTTACCATAGGTATCCAGTTCATAAAACTGTACAGGCCGTACCTTACTCCAGTAATGCCTTGCCCTTAAAGTAAGGCCCATACGGTTGGTGAAATTATATTTGATGTTTATCACATTTTCAACACTGTTCACATTTCTTCTGGAGAAAATTACAGTATCTCTGTTTGCACCAATATTTGCTGCCCAGCCCGACTGGTCTTTACTGCTGCTTACATAAATTGAATTGTCTACCGAAAATTTACTGCTGAAACGTATTTTTCCATACAAACTATAATCAAAGTTTTTACGCTTAAATATACCACCTGTTCCGCCATACACACTTCCACCCCAGGAGAGTTTTTTTGCTGAATTACTTTCCCACCAGAGGTTTACATTCACCCTTCCTTTATCCTGAAAAACACGGCCATAACTTCTTGGCTCATAAAAATCATTACGATTTGGGCCTCCGTTAACATTAGCGCCAATCCACCATAATTTTTTTGTTTGTGCATTAAAATTAAAATTGATGCCGGCGTTTTGATACATCATTTCTTTACGGCGTAAAATATCAATAGGACTTACTAATCGGCTATAATAAAAATTCATATTAACACTCATCTGGTTAAACCAGCCTACAGGTTTTGTCCAGTTATATCCAAACCATGCTCCCTGATCCATGGTATTGTTATTGGTAAAAAAACCAAAATCGCTTTTATCGTATTTATCATTAAACAGGTCCTGCCAGACATTAAATGTAAACCGGCCACTTGTTTTACCAAAGTAAATACTGTGTGCATAGCCGGTTGTATTGGTGCCGTTCTTCCCCATTATATTACTGAAGCTTACATTACCGCCAACATTCCATTTATTTTTTTTATCATTCAAATCGAAGAGGGCCGATGTTACATTGGCATCATAGTCGTTTCCGCTTCGCCATACATTTGTATTTACCAGGGAAACACTACTGTTGTTTTTCAAAGTCTGATCAAGCACTATTATATTATAATTGGTAAGCGGCATATTCTCTGCCTGATATTGAGTTTTAGTTGTCGTGTCTTCGTAAGTCGCAAATTGTCTTTTAGTAACTGCGTTCAATACGCCAACACCCAGCCCTTTTTGCGTACGGCCACTTATTTTAGTAGCGTTAATAATCTTTGCCTGGCCGGGATATTCAACTGCAATATCTTTATGAGAATGTGGAGCGTATTTATTGTAACGTGGCTCTACACCAATCCTTCGGCTGTAAAAAAGATTGCCTTTGCTGAAAAGCTCGGTGCCTTCGGTAAAAAAAGCACGGTTCTCATTAAACCGTTGCTCAAAGGGCGAAAGGTTTAAAACCCGGTTATCAGATTGTACCTGTCCAAAATCCGGAATCAATGTCATATCTAAAGTAAAAGCCTGGTTAATGCCATATTTTACATCCATGCCACCATTAAATGTGGTGGCAGTTTTTTTATCGCCTGCCTTTGCTGTACCATCATGATTAACGTAAGTAGAAAAATATGGCGAAAACTGCAAACGCATGGGTGGCTTAATCTCTTCGAGCCCGGTTATTAATCCTGACTGTGTTAAAAATCCATTTTTGTTAGGATCTATAGATTGCCAGAATAACTGCTGCCCGGCTTTTTGGCGTTTTCTTACAATATTCAATCCCCAATCCTGTATTTTTTTCTTACCAAACCTGATGGCAGAATAAGGAATAAACATTTCAAAACTCCAGCCATCAGTCTGCAGTTTTGCTTTGCTTTCCCAAACAGCGTTCCAGCTGAAGTCTTCGCTGTTACCATTATTATTGGGCGATACTTTTGCATCCCATTGTTCGCCAAGAGGAGTAACAAAATATTCAAAGCCATTAAGTTTATCTGAATAGGTATCAAAAATAACACCGATAAAATCATTATTACCAAAGCCATCACGACCGCTTAGTTCTGATGCGATACTGTCTGCGGTTTTTTCATGTAAATATCCGCCAACATAAATGCCTTCATTATTATACATAATGTATACTTCTGTAGCATTCTCCTTAGTTTCAGGAATAAAAGGCACCGGCCGTAGCGAAGTAAACTTATCTGCAACAGGAGCGTCTTTCCAGGCAGCATCATCTAAAACTCCATCTATTTTAATGGTTGATTGAATTCTTTTAGCAGCGAGTTCCTTTTTAGCAGTCTGGCTATAAGCTGTTGAAGTAAGCAATATGCAAAAGCATAATGCTTTAATGATAAAACATTTCATGGCTATACTTTATTGGTTTGTAAAAGCATTATTCATGGCGTAATAATGCTGGTACGAATTTAAACGTACATGCCCAATAAATGTTACCATTCATCAAAGAAAAACCCTTTTAGGAATTTATTAACAAGAGAGCTTAAACAAAAAGATCCTTATATAACTGTGCCCCAGGTACTACAGAATATTTTTCCAGATCTGTGATGCCTTCTGCTGCCAGTACATCCTCATCAATAAAAGTATTACCGGTACAGCTTGTTGAAGGTTTGGATAAAATATAATAAGCCGAGTCTGCAATAATATCTACTGTTCGGCTCATCTTCATCAGCATTTCGCCACCCAGTAAATTATTTACTGCTGCGGTTGCAATAGTAGTGCGTGGCCACAAAGCGTTAGCTGCTACATTATATTTTTTTAATTCGGCCGAGAGGCCTAATGCAATCATACTCATATCATATTTGCTGATGGTATAGGCAAGATGATTTTCGAACCATTTCAGATCCATATTAATGGGTGGAGAAAGATTTAAGATATGTGCGTTGGTTCCTTTTTTCAGGTATGGAATACAGGCACGACTCATCATGAAAGTACCACGTACATTAATATCGTACATCAGGTCGAACCGCTTGGGTTCGGTTTGCTCAGTTGGTTTAAGATTAATGGCCGATGCGTTGTTAATCAATATATCAATGCCTCCAAATTTTTCAACAGTCTTGTCAACAAC
>JBATAS010000183.1:0-9586 GCA_049661965.1 Ferruginibacter sp.
AGCTATGGTGATTATTGAGCAAACACAGAAGACTGACAAGGTTTTTCGTTTACCAATTGCCATTGATGTTTACAATGGTGCCAACAAAAAAAGATACAATGTGTGGGTAGAAAACAAAGTTGATACTTTTACTTTTAAGTACACACAAAAGCCTGAGTTGATAAATGTAGATGCAGATAAAGTAATGCTTTGGGTAAAAACTGACAACAAAACAGCTGAAAATTTTGTACACCAAAGTAAATATGCGCCGTTATATTTAGACAGAAAAGAAGCGCTTGATTATTTTGCAAAAAAGGGAATGCCCGAATTGGCAAATGGTCTCACTGATAGGTATGCTCCGTTAAGAAGAAGTACAATAGGCAAACTGGAAGCTTCGAAAATTGCAGAAGATGCAAAAGTTATTGAAGCCATTGAAAAAATAGCCAATACGGAGAAAGACAGAAGAACAAAAGCTGCTGCTATATCTTACCTGGCAAAAACAAGCAATGCCAAATACAAAGCCATATACGATAAAAATATAAACGACAGCAGTTACTCAGTTGCCGGCGCTGCCCTAGAAGGATTAATAGGATTAAGTCCCGACAAAGCATATGAACTTGCCAAAAAATACAGCAGTGATGCCAAAGGAGATTTGGGTAATGTAGTTAATGAAGAAATCATTAAAAATGGTACCGAAGCCGATTTTGATTTTGTGGCCAACCGTTTTGATGAAATGCCTTTAAGCCAGGCTAAAGTACAGACTGTACCAACTTTTGCAGGCTACCTGGTTAAAATTTCGGACATGGCTAAAGTTAAAAAGGGAGTTGATCTTATAGTTAAATTCCGCAACGCCATTCCGGAACAGTTCAGAGGATTTGTTGATCCGATGCTAAAAGGTTCTTTAGGTGGTTTAATTAAAGCAAAAGGAAAAGAAATTGAAGATTATATAAACGAGGGTTTTAAATAAATAAGCCTCTTCATTAAAATGAAATGCCTCCGATATCCGGAGGCATTTTTTATACATATAGATTTCATCTTTTCATTTACCAACTGCCACTTGCACCACCCCCGCCAAAGCCACCGCCACCAAATCCGCCAAAGCCACCTGAGCTTCCACCCCCTCCACTCCAGCCACCGCCACGGCCGCTACCACCACTAAGCATGCTGCCAATCGTCCAAGCTGCAAAACCACGACGGCTCATGAACGAACCTCCTCCACCTCTACCGCTGCTTATAGCCAAAATAATAAGTATAAGAATTATGGTAAAAATAAGTTTGCCAACCCTGCCGCCCTTTTTACCATAACTTTCGGGGGCACTGTATTCTCCTTTTACTGCCTGTATAATAGCATCCGTTCCTTCTTCTATTCCGCGGTAATAATCATCACCTTTAAAATTAGGGACAATGATCTGGTCAATAATCTGTTTGGCTGTTAAGTCCGGTAAAGCACCCTCTAACCCATACCCGGTTGATATATTCAGTTTACGATCTCCTTTTGCTATCAGTAAAATAACACCGTTATTATTTTCTTTTCCGCCAACTCCCCACGCGCTGCCTAATTCAATATTGTAATCTGCAACATCTTTTCCATTTAATGAAGGAATAATAACAACTGCAATTTGTGTAGAAGTGGAATCATCAAAGGCAACCAGTTTATTTTCAAGTGCCAGAAACTGATCCTGGGTTAAGGTTCCGGTAAAATCATTTACAAGATGCGAAGGCTTTTGTTTCAGCAGTTTCTCAGGGTCAAAATTTTCCTGCGAAAGACCAACAACAGAAACCAGCAATAAAATAAATATGGAAAAGAGTTTCTTCATTTTTTATAACACAAGCAGTGAGCTTTTTTATTTTTCTTACCTGCCAAATACAATTTCATCCGGCAGTTCGTTTTTATCTTCAGTTGGTATGTATGGAAATTTTTCTTTTAAAGTTTGCCCGATATGACTGATGCATAACTCTATTCCATTACTGATATTATCTTTTGTAAACATGGCAAGCATGTTTTTAACTTCTTCATTCCAGTAGTCGGCACCTACCTGCTGATAAATTCCTTCATCGGCAAATAAAGCCAGCTCGTGATGATCCATGGCAATGTACAGCAATACTGCATTGCGGTGATCTGTTTCCTCCATCTTCAGTTTAAAGAATATTTCTGCCGCACGGTCAATGGCATCTACATAAGCATTTTTGCTTTCTACATAAACACGTACCTCTCCACTGGTTTCTTTTTCGGCCAGGCGTATAGCTTCCACTATCTGCGCCTTATCTTCTGCAGAAAAAAATTCTCTTCGTTTAAAAAATGGAAATATGCCCATTAAAATTTTATTTCAATTATTTTTTCAGCACCGGCATCTGCCTGGAAACCTGTTTTTTCGGTAAACCCAAAAATACCGGCAACCATTTTTGTTGGAAATGTTCTTACAGCGCTGTTGTAATTATTTATCGCTTCATTAAAATCCTTACGGGCAACTTTTATTCTCCGCTCGGTTCCTTCAAGTTGTGTTTGCAAACCCGAGTAAGCTGCCGTACCTTTTAATGTTGGATATTTTTCGATGCTGATGATTAAATTATTGGTTGCAGATGCCAGTTCATTTTGTGCATTGGCAGATTCATTAAACTCATCGGCCGAAACATTACTTGCACTGATACTTACCGAGGCAGCCTTGCTTCTGGCTTCGGTTATTTTTTCCAATGTTGTCTTTTCAAAATCAGAAACACCTTTAACCACATTTATAAGATTAGGAATGAGGTCCAGCCTGCGTTGAAAAGCATTCTGAACCTCATTAGCCTGCAGGTTAACTTTTTCATCTTTTTTTACCAGTGAATTATAAGTTGCACCGAGATAGATTCCCAACACAACCAATATTCCAATGATTATATAACCGGTATAACTTTTTTTCTTCATCAGGTTTTATCCGTTGACTTTATTTTTTATTCATATCGTCAAAATTCACATCTACTTTCTTCTCAGCACCGGCATCTGCTTTAAATCCTTCTTTAGGAGCAAAGCCAAACATACCTGCAAAAAGATTCATCGGAAAAGATCTGATCTTGGTGTTATACATATTGATGGCATCGTTAAATATCTTTCTTGAGTTTTTAATGCTGTTCTCAATACCTTCAAGCTGTCCCTGCAATTGCAGAAAGTTTTGTGTTGCTTTCAGGTCGGGATAGTTTTCAACCACAGCCAGTAAACGGCTTAATGCGCCACTCATCTGGCCTTGTGCAGCCTGGAATTTTGCAATGTTTTCCGGTGTTAACTGATCAGCAGTAAAATTTACAGAAGTTGCCTTAGCTCTTGCCTCAACAAGGGCCGTCAATGTGTTTTGTTCAAAGTTGGCAGCGCCTTTTACAGTTGCTACCAGGTTACCCACTAAATCGGAACGGTTTTGATATTCCGCTTCTACATTATTCCAGGCTTTCTTTACATTCTCATCCTGTTTTACAACGCCATTGTATCCGCTGCATCCCCAAAATACCAGAATGACAACAATGCCTAAAAAGATTAATAGTCCCTTATTTTTCATAATTGTTTGTTTTAATGTTAAGTGTTAAATATAATATTTTATTTTTTATTGAGCAGAACCATTCTTTATATAGACGAATGAAAATTCAAAATATGCTAATCCTTGATGGCTGCAATACCCGGCAACGTTTTTCCTTCAAAATATTCCAGCATGGCACCACCACCTGTACTTACATAACTTACTTTATCTGCCAGGTTGAATTTGTTTACCGCTGCAACACTGTCGCCACCGCCAACTAAACTAAAAGCGCCGTTTGCTGTTGATGCCGCAACAGATTCTGCAACAGCTTTGGTACCTGCCTGAAATTTTTCCATTTCAAAAACTCCCATCGGCCCGTTCCATAAAATGGTTTTTGATTTACCAATGATCTCATTAAAGATACCGGTTGCCTTGGGGCCAATATCCAGTCCCATCCGGCCATCGGGTATAGCATCGCTTGGCCGCACCTCTGTATTTGCATCTGCGGCAAACTTATCGGCAATAACCGAATCTTCGGGTAAATGAATACTTACGTTTTTTTGTTTAGCCTGTTCTAAAATATCCAGCGCAGTTTGTAAACGGTCATCTTCGCAAAGCGAAGAACCGATTTTGCCGCCTCTTGCTTTTAAGAAAGTATACGCCATGCCGCCGCCAATGATAATATCAGTTGCCCGCTGCAGTAAATTTTCAATGATGAGTATTTTATCCGAAACCTTAGCCCCGCCAATGATGGCACAAAATGGTTTTTCAGCTTCATGCAAAACTTTTTCAGCACTTGAGACCTCTCCGTTCATCAGCAAACCAAACATACGGTTTTCGGCAGTAAAGAATTTTGCAATTACCGCAGTTGACGCATGCGCCCTGTGTGCCGTACCAAATGCATCATTCACATACACATCACCCAGCTTGCTTAATTTTTCAGCAAAGGCTTCATCACCTTTTTCTTCTTCCTTATGAAAACGCAGGTTCTCTAAAAGCAATACCTCTCCGGGTCTAAGCATAGATGCAGTTAATGCGGCTTGTTCACCTATACAGTTATCAGCAAAAAATACCCGGGTACTTCCATCGCCAATTGCAGGATTTGTATTGCCGGGGTTTAATAAAGTATATAAATGCTTTACCAGGTGCTTTAAAGAATATTTATCAGTTGGTCCTTCCTTCGGCCTGCCCAGGTGACTCATTAAAATAACAGCCCCGCCATCGGCCAACACTTTTTTAATGGTTGGGATGGTAGCCGTCATCCGGGTATCGTCGGTAATATTAAAGTCTGCATCCAGCGGAACATTAAAGTCAACCCGTATCAGCGCTTTTTTACCTTTAAAATTATATTCAGAAAACTTCGACATATAATATTGTTTAAAAAATGAACCGCAAAAACAATGGTCGCTTAGAAATCATCCCGGCGCCTCACTGTCTTTGCGGTTTAAAAATTATTCGAAAAACTCTTATTTCATCAAATTGGCGAAATGATGTACTGTACGCACTAACTGCGATACATAACTCATCTCGTTATCGTACCAGCTAACGGTTTTCACCATTTGGGCATCACCCATCTGCATCACTTTAGTTTGTGTAGCATCAAATAAAGATCCGTAAGTAATACCGATAACATCGCTACTTACAATTTCATCTTCGTTATATCCAAAGCTGTCGTTTGCATTAGCTTTCATGGCAGCATTCACTTCTTCGGCAGTAACTTTTTTACCTAAAATTGAATACAGCTCAGTAACCGAACCGGTAATTACCGGAATACGCTGAGCACCACCGTCAAGCTTTCCTTTTAATTCAGGTAAAACCAAACCAATAGCCTTAGCCGCACCGGTACTGTTAGGAACAATATTAGCCGCAGCAGCTCTTGCCCTGCGTAAATCACCTTTCGGATGCGGAGCATCCAGTGTATTCTGATCGTTGGTATAAGCATGAATAGTGCTCATGATACCGGTAACAATACCAAAACTGTCGTTTAAAGTTTTAGCCATTGGCGCCAGGCAGTTGGTTGTACAACTGGCGCAGCTGATAATGGTTTCAGTTCCGTCTAAAATTTCGTGGTTAACATTAAATACAACTGTTTTTAAATCGCCTGTAGCAGGAGCAGAAATAACTACACGCTTTGCACCGGCTGTAATATGAGCTTCGGCTTTTGCCTTATCGGTAAAGAAACCGGTACACTCAATCACCACATCAACATCATGCGATGCCCATGGAATTTGAGCCGGATCTTTTTGAGCGTATATCTTAATATCATCTCCGTTAACTACAATTGAGCTGTCGGTAGATTTCACATCCTGGCCAAAGCGACCCTGTGCACTATCGTATTTTAATAAATGCGCCAGTACTGCAGGACTGGTTAAATCATTGATGGCTACTACATCAATACCTTTCATATCGTAGATCTGGCGGTAAACCAGGCGGCCTATGCGGCCGAAACCGTTAATAGCAACTTTTACTGTACTCATATCGTTAACTGAATTTAAAATTTGAGCTGCAAATTTACGAATATGCAGGCGTTATTTAATAAGAATATTTTTAAATTTTGTTTGCTGTGCATAACTGGTTGAAATGCAGTGCAGGCCTTACCTGCATCTATCCAATATGGTAACAACTGTTTATTAACCCATTTGTTTTTTTAAATTATTTGGCTGAAAAACCCTCACATCATATCTTTGCCGTCCTTTAACAGGAAATGCCGCGTTGGTCAAGGGGTTAAGACGCCTCCCTTTCACGGAGGAATCACGGGTTCGAATCCCGTACGTGGTACTATAAAAGCCTTTCATTTTATGAGAGGTTTTTTTGTTTTGGGGCTGTGAGCAGTTGTAATTCTATTTGGCTATTGTTCCGGCTACCTGCCTGCCGGCAGGCAGGTCCGTTGCAAGCTTCACTGCGTTCGCTTTACACTGCTATCCGGCAGCCATTGGGCGGTATAATATTCCTCAACATATAAACCAGTGTATGCAGTATTAAACATTATAATTTTTACTACATTGCATTTACACAATTGGTTTTGTACATTTTTATATTGATTATAAATTGTACAAGAAGTGACGCCAATACAAATGTTATAGGCAACCTTCATGCACATTCCGTATGACAAAAAACATTTTCCCAATCTTCATTTTTTGCTTAACACTAACAGCATGTGGACAAACCAAAGATTCGGAAACTATTAAAGGGTTGACGATTGACCCAAGCATTAAAACAGAAGTTGAAAAGCATATTGAAACTTCCAAGGAATTTGAAATGTTCGGAGATAAAATGCAAGTTTATCTTAATTCAGGTTCAATAGAATCTTTTCAAAACGATAGTTTAATATTTAGTTCCGCAAAACAGAAATGGAAAGCGCCATTTAAATCATTTTATCTCTGGAAAGGTGACACACTAACTATTGATGGTGCTTTTGGACTTTTTGGCGGGGTTGGTTTTGGCATTAATATTTATAAAAACAATGCGACACTTTATCATATGCTAAGTTCGGACGATTTTGAGTCCTACGCTTATAATGAAAATGACAGTTTAATATTTCGACTTGAAGTTCCTTGCACAGAAACAAAAATAGTTTTATCAGAAATTCCCGACTCGACAAAGAAGCAAATAATTTATGGATACATTGAATTCAAAAGTGGCAATTATTTTGCAAGTAGTGGCTCAGCGGACGGACACGAAATTTTACCAAGACTGAAATTGAGAAGCAATATGAAGCTATATTTCAAAAGCGGTAAACTCGACTTATAACTTCAACATCAACAAGGCTGCCTATAACATCGGGTTTTGTGCAAGGCTGGCAGGACGTTGTCCTTTTTCCCAGCAACGTCTCTCACCGAGCCAAAAGCATAGCCGAGGACGTTGCGTCTTCGTAGAACACAACGTCCCTAACGGAGACCTTGCTGAAAAACAATTATCTTTATTTCTAACAACATTAAACTGCGTATATGAAATCTATAATCAATATCCCATTCTTTACTAAAGCTTTTCAAAAGCTGCTGTTTACAGTTTGTAAAATCAGCTTGATGATAATTTTGATTTCCTCCTGCAATAAAGAGACGAATAATAATACTAATAATAACAATGATCCAGATCAGGATATTGTCGCAAGCACTGGCGCTACCCATACTGTTATTGTAAGGTCAGATGGAACGCTTTGGGGCAGTGGTAATAATCATGAGGGACAGTTAGGGGATAATACAAACATCAATAAAAATATTTTTATAAAAATACTGGATAATGTAAAGTACGTGAATGCTGGAAACCATCAAACTATGATCATTAAAAAAGATGGTTCATTATGGGCAACAGGTTATAACGACGAAGGTCAGTTAGGTGATGGAACGGTTACCTATAAATTTGTACCGGTAAAAATAATGGAGGATGTCAGGTTTGTAAGTACAGGATATAATCATACGATGATCATTAAAACTGACAATTCACTTTGGGCTACAGGTGCTAATCTTCATGGCCAGTTTGGAGCCCCTGCACCCCCCAGGAGCTATATTCCGCTGAAAGTAATGGATAATGTAAAATCTGTGAATGCAGGATTTTATTATACAATGATCCTGAAAACTGACAATACCCTATGGGCTACAGGCAGGAATGCTGATGGGCAATTTGGAAATAGCACAAACACAAGCACTAATATTCCCGTCAAAGTAATGGATAATGTAAAATCCATTTGTGCATCAGATCATGATGTGTTCGTTATTAAGTCCGATAATTCTCTTTGGGTGGCTGGCAGGAATGATTCGGGTGAATTAGGAACAGGCAATACAAACCCTGTAACTACCTATACTAAAGTTATGGACAACGTGATAGCCGTAACTGCAGGAGAACAACATTCATTAATTCTTAAAAATGATAATTCCCTTTGGGGCTGCGGTGATAATGGACAAGGACAACTGGGCGACGGCTCGGGTACTAGCAGGACAGTTTTTATAAAACTCAGGGATAATATTAAGTCTTTATTCAACGGTTTTGAAAGCAGTCATAGTTTTATTGTGATGAACGATAATACGATATGGGCAACCGGTTATAATGAATTTGGCCAGTTGGGAGATAGTACTAACAGCTTTCAAAAGTATTTTTTTGCTAAGATAAATCTCCCTTGACCTCTCTTAGGAATTTTTTTTCAGCAACGTCTCTCACCGAATCAAAAGCATAGCCGAGTACGTTGCGTCTTCGTACAACACAACGTCTCTTACGGAGACGTTGCTTAAAAGTAGGGTGTCAATAATATTTTTCGTTTAAAAATTAGCCCAATATGCTTACAATGACAGGGAAATGGTTTGGTGAATACACCTATAATGAAGGTTATCCAGATTCCTATTTTGGTAAATCTGTACAGTTTGAACTGGAACTGGTATCAAACGGTGTAGAATTTGAAGGCCATTTTACCGATGATGAAACTAAAGACCTATTCGATGTTCCGGGAACTGTACATGGTTACCTGGAAAACAATGTTATTGTCTTTAGCAAATGGTATCCCTGTCTTTGGAAAATAGATGAAGCCGGTACAGTTGAGGTATTCAGAGATTTAGCATCGCATGAAATTTATTACAGCGGCGATTTGAATGGCAATTCTTTTTCGGGAGAATGGCATATCCCGGCAACTTTTGTTGATGAAGATGGTTCATACAACGAAGTTAACGGGATGGGCACCTGGAGTATGACAAGAGTTTAGAGCGGGTAAAATTCTTTGCCGTCGCCCGGGCTTCGGCCAGCGACATATACGAGTCTAAAAAAAATTCTAATCAAATAAATGCTGCAAACAATGAGCTTAATAGAAAAAAGAATACAGGCCCTTGGCCTTAACTTACCGAAGCCAAAACCGCCCGTTGGAAATTACCTGGGCAGTAAATCAATTGGGGAATTACTTTTTGCAGCAGGCCGGGTAAGCGACCTGGCAGGCGAAGTGGGAACAGCAGTTTCGGAAGAACAGGCTAAAGAAGCAGCCCGCAATACTGTCTTAACTATTTTAGCCATCGTAAAGCAAGACATAAAAGACCTGGATTTAATTACAGGGGTTGTAAAACTAACGGGCTTTGTACGTTCGTCGCCAGGGTTCACCAGGCAACCCACTGTTATTGATGGCGCTTCTGATCTGTTAATTGAAA
>JBATAS010000184.1:0-2666 GCA_049661965.1 Ferruginibacter sp.
TATTTTTAGCATTGATTTCTCTTAATTTTTTCAGGGTAGCTGTAAAATCAAACCGGGAGTCAACTTCGGGCCTTTGCGATTCTGTAAAAATGTAAGCACCCGAATCGAAAGCTATAAACAGGCGGTAAAACATTTTGGCATAGGGTACATCATCATCCATAAAACCATTAACCTCATCATCGGGGTTACTTATGGTGCCAATGCTCGAAAAGTTTTTACTACTGTCGAATGAGCGTTGTATGCTGATGCCCTTTACCTGTTGTGCATAAGTATTCAGCCAGATCAGCGAAATTTTTCCTTTGTTGTTCTTAACTGTAAAATCAGGCAGGGTATTTTGGGTAAAACCAATACCAGGTAAAACCCACAATCCAATCATCAATAAAAAATAAATTCTAAGCATAAGGCTGAATCAATATCAAAACAATAAAGTTTTTAAAGGTAAAGATTTATTTCCCTGTAAACCGCCTGTATGCAAACATATAATATCGCTGCCTTTTTTAAAATAATTATTTTTTATGCGGTCGGTTATGCCATACAGCATTTTTGCTGTATATACAAAGTCAAGTGGCAGATTGTATTGAAGCCAGCAATTGTTTATGAAATCAATTAACTGATCATTTTTTTTTGCATATCCACCAAAATGATATTCTGGCATTATCTGCAGATTTTCAGGCACATTGAGTTTGCCATTCAGAAAATTTATTTTTTCAACGGTATCAGTAATTCCTTTTAAAACAGGGATGCCAATAATCTGCTGCCCTGCTTCTGCAGCACTTAACAACCCGGCTAAAGTGGTGGCTGTTCCTGTTGCCATGCAGGTATGTGTATATTTTTTACCGGATATGAATTGCATGATCAAAGCTGCACCTTTTGCACCCTGCGGATGATAACCTCCTTCGGGAATGATGATACAATCACCAAAACGTTTTTTTAAATCAGCACAAAAAAATTCATCTTCTCTGGCTGCATATTGCTGCCTGGTAATAAATTCCAGCTGCATACCGTCATCAATACATTGCTGCAATGTATGCGACAAATATACAGGCCTTTCGCCACGTACTATACCTATACTCTTTAAATGCAGTGTTTTACAGGCAAAAGCTGTTGCAGCCAGGTGGTTTGAATAAGCGCCGCCAAAACTTAAAATTGTTTTGTGTGTTGATTGTACGGCATCCTGTAAAAAATAATGGAGCTTAAATAATTTGTTTCCCGACACAAGCGGATGTATCTTATCTAAACGCAGTACCGACAGCTTCACTTGTTTTTTTATAAAAAGATCATCTTGTAATTCGTGAATATTAACTTTTGAAATATCAAAAAGCATTTGAGGCAGACTTAAAGGTTTATAGTATTTTCGCACTGCAAAAATCATTAATTAATCTTTTAATTCTTAATTTAATTATACATGCAACCAACTCTGTTAATATTAGCTGCCGGCATGGCAAGTCGTTATGGAAGTATGAAACAAACAGAAGGTTTTGGTCCGGCTGGCGAAACGATCATGGATTATTCTATCTATGATGCCATCAGGGCTGGCTTTGGAAAAGTGGTATTTATTATCAGAAAAGATTTTGCCGAAGGATTTAAAGCAACTTTTGAACCCAAATTGCAGGGAAAAATTAAAACTGAATATGTTTACCAGGAAATGAACGCTTACCTGGGAAATTTAACAGCTCCGGCAGGGCGTACCAAACCCTGGGGCACTGGCCATGCGGTACTTTGTGCAAAAGATGCCGTTACAGAACCCTTTGCCGTAATTAATGCTGATGATTTTTATGGTAAAGATGCTTTTGTTAAAGCAGCCGATTTCCTGGTTAATAAATGTAATGAAAAACAATACTCCATAATCGGGTACGAACTGGAAAAGACACTTAGTGAACATGGTTCGGTAAGCCGTGGTGTTTGCCAGGTTGATGCACAGCAAAACCTGATCAGCATTAAAGAAAGAACTAAAATTTATAAAGAGGATGACGGGATAGTGTATGAAGATGAAACAGGTAAACATACTGTACCATCAGATTCAAGTGTATCAATGAATTTCTGGTGTTTTCATCCGGCATTGTTTGCGGTAACTGAAAAACTGTTTTTGAATTTTGTTGAAAAGAACAACGAAAATCTTAAAGCCGAATTTTTTATTCCTATCATAGCCGAAGATTTTATGGAAAACAGGGGAGGGCATATCAGTGTTATTCCTACTTCTTCAAAATGGTTTGGTGTTACTTATAAAGAAGATGCTCCTGTTGTAAAAGCCTGTGTTGATAAGCTGGTTGCAGATGGAGAGTACCCTGCTTCACTTTGGCAATAATCTGATAAATAAAAAAGCTGTTCGCCTGAGGCTGAACAGCTTTTTTAAAAGTTTTCCGGGTTATTTAGTTTCCAACTACCATAAATACAAAATCTTCCATTTTTTTAATCTGCTGCACACGGTCAAGCCCTTTTAATCCTGCATTGTTGGGTAATTTAATAGTTGTAGTATCGCCGGCTTTTTTAGCAGCTTCTAAAAGAGCATAAATGTTTTTTGATTTTGCTGCAAACACAACACCATCTGCTGTTGTATTTTTAGAAGTGATGATGCCGATTATCTCACCATTTTTATTCAGTACCGGCCCGCCACTGTTACCGGGATTTACTGAAACTGAAACCTGGTAAGCAGTTGAATCACCTTC
>JBATAS010000185.1:0-1635 GCA_049661965.1 Ferruginibacter sp.
GCGTATAACGACCTGCTTCAGCGAGGGAGACCTCATTCCCGCCAATTATTCTGTTTTGAATATACCGGTTGAAAAAGGCATCCGCTTCCACTTCAACAGCAGCTTCGTTATTGTGCCGGGCGCTTATTAAAACCTGAATTTCTTCCGGCTTTTTGTTTCCCAGATCATCTAATATCCACGGAAATTCTGATTCGCTGCTATATAACAGCCCGTAGATTAAGGGGGTCATTGTTTTTTTTATAGCCTTTGTATTCATGTAATTTGAATTAAACGCAGGTGCCTGGCAATACCTGTTGGTTGAATGAAAAGTAAATATAGATAGTTATTGAACAGTCAATAAAAGTAAAATATTTTTCCGCTGCAGGGGTTACGTAAACCTCTAAAAACTTACCGCCGCACCCGCACGACAGTGTGGGCAGGTAACAAAAAGAACAAATTTATATAACTGGCAGTTTATAAAAAAAGAGCATTTGCCGTGCTCATAATGGGCACAACCAGGTAAATTTATTACCCTGCAACGGAAACTATTTCTGATCAGGTAGTTTGATATTTAATTTTGCAAGCACCAGGAGTGAAATATCATCCGCCGCCGGAGCTACATAAAACGAATCTGTATTTAGCACATGCGTGTAACCTTTTTCTTTTGCCACTGCTTCTATTGCTTTTTTAGCTTTGGCATAAAAGGGTTTTAAAAACTCCTGCTTCCAGTATTCGGCAGCTCTTTGTATCAATGCATCAGCGCCATCCAGTTCATCTTTATACGACTGAAGATCCTTAAGCAACCTGTCTTTTACAGATCCCGGCTTACTGGAGTCGGCATATTCCTGGAGTTTACGGGTATATTCCGATTGTACATAATTCAAACGCGGCATGATAGAATCCTTAATATATTGCTGACCTACGGTATCAATATTAACTCTATCCCTGCCAAGTTCCGGCATGACGCCAACGATATCATCAATGCGTATATAAGCTATTTTTGTTTGTGCCGCGCTGATCGCAGCAGTTAAAATTCCTGCCAGCAACATAGCAGTACGTAATTTTTTCATGTTTGTTATTTTAGAATTTATTTTTCAAAGCCAATTTAGCCGATTTTTGTATTCCGCACAAATTTTGGTAGTCGGCGATCCCGATAACTTGAAAACAGGAACCGAGGTACGATCCTTGAACAGGGGCACAAAATTAATTCATAAATGAAAGAACTATTTTACGCTGAGATTGTTTTAAGCATATGCTCAAATCAGAAGCCATAGTTTATCAGGTAATTAGAATATTTTCTATTTTTATTATCGCCCTTTTTTTATCCGTGACCGCATTTTCGCAATTTAAGGGGAGCCTGTCGGGTATGGTGGTCAATCGCAATACGCAGGCTTCGCTTAGTGAAGTAAGTTTACAATTGCAACCGGCCAATATTGGCCTGGTGGCAGACTCAACCGGCAGGTTTCGTTTTACATCAATAATTCCTGGTAGTTACAGCCTGTTGGTTTCCCGTGTGGGTTATCTTCCCCAAACCATCAGCAACCTGGTGGTTACAACCGGCAATGAAAATACGATCAGCATCGAAATGGAGGAGGATATTGTACAGTTAAGCGGTGTGGTTGTTAGCAGCAGCACCAACAGGGCAAAGGCAACTAC
>JBATAS010000186.1:0-1867 GCA_049661965.1 Ferruginibacter sp.
CGGGCAGCATGACGGCGCCGGGCTTTATTGTAAAAGGTAAAGGCGAAGTGGCTTCTTTAAATTCTGCATCGCATGGTGCAGGGCGTAAAATGAGCCGTACCAAAGCGCTGGCCAATGTTACTCATGAGGCTTTGAAAAAAGAACTGAAAGATCATGGCGTAAAACTAATTGGCGGCGGATTGGATGAAGCACCTTTTGCTTACAAGGATATTAATGAAGTAATGCAAAGCCAGACAACATTGGTTGATGTGTTGGGTAAATTTTACCCTGCCATTGTACAAATGGATGGAAGCGATCCAAAGAAATTCAGGAAACGCAACAAGGAAATTTCTGGCGAATAAAGTAAGTGTAATTCAATAGTAAACTTCTGTATCAGTAAAACGATACAGAAGTTTTTTTATGTAAAAGAATTTCTTTCTGCATCATGTAAAAAAATTGGTTATGCAGAAATTATTTCTATCCCTGCTTTTTATAATCACATTTATTATACAAGGCAACGCTCAGCAAAGATTGTTTGATCAGGAGGTGCAATTAAAAAATTGCAGCATTTCAATTGAAACAAACCCGTTTGTGGCCACCACGGTTGTTGAAATGGAATTTTACAATCCCAGGAACCAGGAGGTGGAAGCATACCAGGCATTTGAACTGAATAACGGCCAGGTTATCACTGATTTTCAACTTGAATTAAATGGAAAATACCGGGAAGGAAGTATAGAAGAAAGATGGAAAGCAAGAACAGCATACAGCAGTATTGTTGGTAAAAGAATTGATCCTGCTTTACTGCAAATGAATGGCAGAAACCGTTACAGTATTAATATTTACCCGGTTGCTGCAAAAAGCAGCCGTAAAATAAAATTCACCATCATACAAATGATGAAAGAAGAAAACCTGAAACTGTCTTATGTCTTTCCCTTAAATTTTAAAACCATAACTGATAACTTTAACCTGAGCATAAAAGTGAACAGGCCTGCATCCATTCCTTATGCTGATACAGGTTTTTTACAAGACCAGTTATTCAGTATGCACAATGAGGAAGCATTATTCTCTATGCATTTGAAAGAGCTTGTCTTAAACAAAGAGATCAGTTTTTCTATTAACCAGTTTGCCAACCAGCCACAGTTCTGTATCAATAAGAAAAACGGTACTACAAATTTTTTAATGCGCTTTTATCCTGATATGCCACAGTATTATCCTGCCAAACCCGAATCAATAAAAGTTTAC
The DNA here is from genome assembly GCA_049661965.1 of Ferruginibacter sp. Classification (GTDB taxonomy): domain Bacteria; phylum Bacteroidota; class Bacteroidia; order Chitinophagales; family Chitinophagaceae; genus Ferruginibacter. The sequence goes on from JBATAS010000186.1 coordinate 1,222, forward strand.
TGGGATGTTTCATTATCGGGCAAACAAAGAAATTTATCAAAAGAACTTGATTTTCTGGAAACGTACATTTCAATCAATGAAATAAACAGGGCCACTGTTTTTCTGTTTAACCATGAGATGCGGGGTATTATAGAATTCGACAGATCAAAAAATAATATAAAATCCATCCGGAACTATTTGCTCACTTATAATTATACCGGAGCAACCGATCTGGGTATCCTTAATTTCAGCAATGTGCTGGCCGATGCAGTCCTGGTTTTTTCTGATGGCATAAATTCAACTGGTAATGCCCGGCCTAAACGAGGTGCGGTACCGGTAAACTTTGTTACATCATCCTATACTTATTATAACAGCCCATATGCAAACCTGGCATCAACTGCAGGTGGTTTGGTTACCAGTTTGTATTATGCCGATATGGAGAAAGCCATAAAAAAAACTGAATGGTCTGAGAACTATCTTTTTAAATATACGGCTTCCAGTATCCGTATCAACGAATCGTTTCCGGTAAAACTGGGTGGCAGTATACTTTTAAGCGGCACGCTTGATAAAGGCGATAACCTGGAATTGTTTTATGGCAACAATAAGTTAACTGCAAAATCGGTGAACTATTTTTTACCTGCAGAAGCTAATTGCGATGATGCAACAT
>JBATAS010000187.1:0-3013 GCA_049661965.1 Ferruginibacter sp.
CGGTACATCTTTTTGCAAAAGTTTTATCGCTTATCGAAATAAGTTTAATAATCTCAACAAATGTATCGCAAAGGTTATGGTAAAATTGTTTGGATATTTTTCCGAGCTCTTTGTCTGATTTATCAGGGAATGCAATTTTGAGATTACTCAATACAATTTTTCTTCGGTAGCCAAATACATAATACAGAAAAAAATAAATGCCATCGCTGATAAAATAAATAACCGGGTAGGGTAATAAAGAAAGCAAATAAAGAAAACCGTAAATAATATAATACATTGTAGAATTTTGATGGAATGTTAACATTACTGCAAGCCCGTGAAGGTAAGCAGATAAACCGAAATCGTATCTACAGAAGAAGCAGATTGGGTTTTATAAAACAATATTCTGGATCCGTTCAAGCTTATCCGGATAATCAGTATTAAAATGCAATCCTCTGCTTTCCTGACGAAACTGAGCACTCTTTACGATCAGGAAAGCAACAGTTATCATGTTTCTTAATTCGCATAATTGCGGAGATACAATTGTTTTCTGATATAACGCTTCTGTTTCTTCAAACAAAAGATCTAACCTTTTCATGGCACGCTGCAGCCTTTCGTTATTACGCACAATACCTACATAATCGCTCATCAGTAATTTTAATTCTTTTACACTTTGGGTGATAAGAATCATTTCTTTTGGAGCATTTGTTCCATCAGTCTTCCAATCGGGCACAATATCTCCTCTGTCTTCTAAAGCAGGAACTGCATGCAGATCAATTTCTTTCACTGAATTTTTATAGGCCCTATGTGCAAATACCATCGCTTCCAAAAGCGAATTACTTGCAAGGCGATTGGCACCATGTAAACCAGTACTGGCACACTCTCCGGCGGCATATAAATTTTTAATGGAAGTTTGCCCATGCTCATCAGTTTTAATACCGCCACAACTGTAATGTGCGGCCGGAGCTACAGGAATTAAATGCTTACCAATGTCAATTCCGATACTCAAACACTTTTCATAAATATTAGGGAAATGCTCAACAAATTTTTCTTTGCTGAAATGCCTGCAATCCAGAAAAACATTTTCGGTACCGGCAACCTTCATTTCATTATCAATAGCACGGGCAACAATATCACGTGGTGCAAGATCTTTCCGTTCATCATAACGTTCCATAAAAGCTTCGCCGGCATGATTTCGCAATATGCCTCCATCGCCTCGTACCGCTTCGGTAATTAAAAAATTATGACCGCGTATGCCGGTTTCGTACAAAGCCGTTGGATGAAACTGAATAAACTCCATGTTTTCAATTCTTCCCTTAGCCCTGTAAACCATGGCCACACCATCGCCGGTTGCAATGGCGGGGTTAGTTGTAGAACGATACACCTGTCCGTTTCCGCCGGCAGCAAGCATAGTTATTTTTGAAAGTATTTTTTCAGTCTTATTTGTTGCAAGATTTAAAACGTACACACCATAACACTCTACATCGGGAGTTGATTTTGTAATTAAATAACCAAGGTGATGCTGTGTAATAATATCCAAAACAAAACAATGACTAAGTAGTGTAATATTTGGCTTTTTACCGATTGCATCCAGCAAAGCTCTTTCCATTTCTTTACCAGTAACATCTTTGTGATGCAATATTCTTGATTCACTGTGTCCGCCTTCCTTGCCCAGTTTATAATCGCCATCAGCTTCTTTATCAAACCTGGCACCCCATTCAATAATTTCATTGATGCGGTCAACACCCTCTTTAATTACAATCTCAACTATATGTTGATTGCACAAGCCATCTCCTGCAATCAACGTATCATCAATATGTTTTTGAAAACTATCGTGGTCAAAATCCATCACACCGGCAATGCCGCCCTGGGCATACTTGGTATTGGTTTCGTCGCTTTGTGTTTTGGTAAGAATGGTTACCGCTTTATCAGGGCATGCTTCTGCTACTTTTAAAGCATAAGTTAAACCTGCTATACCGCTGCCTATTACGAGAAAATCTGTTTGCATACTTGATAAAGTCAAAAGTTAAAATTCAAAAACGAAAATTCACATTTAATAATTTCCGGTTTTTTTTGATTTTTGAATTCTTATTTTGTTTCCACCCACGCCTCATTCTCCTTCAATAAATTAATCAGTTCATCAACCGCTATATCACTATTAATATTTCTTTTCACCACTTCTTTACCCTTATACAAAGTTATTTTACCAACACCGCTGCCCACATAACCAAAATCTGCATCGGCCATTTCGCCGGGGCCATTTACTATACAACCCATGATAGCGATCTTCACCCCTTTTAAATGATTGGTAACTGCACGAATCTTTGCAGTTGTTTCCTGTAAATCGAATAAGGTGCGGCCACAACTGGGACAACTGATGTATTCTGTTTTCGAAATCCTCGTTCTCGTTGCCTGCAAAATACCAAAGGCAATGGAATTTAAAAGTTTGGTTTGAGGAGCTATTTTGTTATTTCCAAAATGATGGCCAAAGCAAACACCGTCGCAAAAACCATCCAGCAACAAACCACCGGCTTCTATTGAGTAGTGAATAAGGCTTTCATCGATTGTATCGTCTGTACTGTCGCAAATAATAATTACAGGATTTTGAATATTATTATTCATCAGCTCAACAAACATCCTCCGTATGCTTTGCATGGCATTTTGGTTAGTACTGCTTAAACAAACAACTACGGTTTTATCTGCTGCAAGTTTTGCAAATACTTTTTTCAAATGTTGATCTGGATAGCCTTCGGAATAACAATCTATCATTACAAAATTCAGCAAAGCAGATTTTTCTGTTTTATCATCAAGGTATTGATTAGCCTCCAGAATAGGAACATGTTTTGTTTTATCCTTTACTGTCAGCCATTCGTTTTGATAAAGAATAACTTTTAATGTTCCCGGCAAATCAAAACTTAGTTGTTGATTGCAGAAAATATAATCTGCGGCGGCATCACCTATATTCCATTTGTCTGTTGCTGCATCATAGCTGTAGCCAATGTCTTTTAAATTATCCGGAGTTATTTTTTCGAAC
>JBATAS010000188.1:0-6916 GCA_049661965.1 Ferruginibacter sp.
GTTAAACCGGCAGCAATACCCATCATATTTGCTTCGGCAATACCGCACTGGATAAACCTTTCGGGAAATTCTTTCATAAAACCATTAAGTTTTAATGAACCGGCAAGGTCTGCTGTTAACGCAACAATATTTGGATTTTTACGTGCGGCTTCCAGTATTCCATCACCAAAACCACTGCGGGTATCTTTGTTACCGGTAACCTGAATCTCATTGAGCATAAATATAGATGTTTGAAAGTATAATCAGAATTGCCGCAAAGTAAAAGAAAGATTAGCAGGCTGGCAAATGAGATTGAAAAAGTTGCTCACAATGTTTCAGACCAGATACGGCAGCTGCAACCGGATGATCCTGTTAATTTAAATCTGCATTCTGCGACTTAAAGATATTTTCATCGTCTCTTAACTTAAGCTCCCAACTCCAGGCGGTAGCCACCATTTGATGCAGGTTGTATTTGGGGTGCCAGTTCAACAGATTTTTAGCTTTATCACTATTGGCATAAATAGCAATTACATCGCCTGAACGGCGTGGGCCAATTTTGTAATTGAGTTTAACCTTGCTGGTTTTTTCAAATTCAGCAATAATTTCCATCACCGTATGTCCATCGCCGGTTCCTAAATTAAATATATCGCAATTACTTTGGTTTTTATTTTGCAGCAGATAATTCAACGCCAGTGTATGTGCATGGGCAATATCGCATACATGTATATAATCACGTACACAACTGCCATCACGGGTGTCATAATCGTTACCCCATACCTGCATCATGGGTAATTTACCAATGGCAGTTTGCGTAATGGCAGGCACCAGGTTTTGGGGTTTGCCTATAGGAAGTTCTCCGATTAATGCAGATGGATGTGCCCCAACCGGATTAAAATACCTGAGCAGAATGGCTCGATTGGTATTACAGTTTACTGCTTCCTGTACAATCTGCTCTCCCATTTGTTTGGTTGCGCCATAAGCCGATTCAGCAGGCTTCATCGGTGTTTCTTCTGTTACCGGAATTTTATCCGGGTTACCATACACGGTACAGGAAGAAGAAAAAACAAAATTAGGAACTGAAAACTCATCAGCGCATTTTAGAATATTGATGAGTGAGTTTAAATTATTTTCAAAATAGAGCAAGGGGTTTTTTACAGATTCGCCAACCGATTTATAAGCAGCAAAATGTATGATACCTACAATGTCTGGATTTTCCTGAAAGACAGCAACGGTATCATCATAAATACAGAGATCAACTTTATAGTTCTTGATAATTTTACCCGTTATCTTTTCAACGGCATCTAAAATATTTTCATTGCTACGGGAGTTATTATCAGCCGAGATAACATCAAAACCATGTTCAATCAAATCAACAATAGTATGTGCACCAATATATCCGCAGCCACCGGTAACTAATATTTTGTTCATGGTACAAAGAAAACAAAAAATCACTCATTTAAGAGCGATTATATTTTAAAGAGCCTTGTTTGCAAAATTTTAAAGTAGTCTGCTGGCAATTAAATAAATGAGTCCGGCCAGTAAACCACTTACGGGTATAGTAATAATCCAGGCCCATAATAAGTTTACTGTAACACCCCAACGAACAGCCGATAACCGTTTTGTTGCTCCAACACCAATGATAGAACCGGTAATGGTATGCGTAGTACTTACAGGAATTTTTAATGCTTCTGTTACAAATAAAGTAATAGCACCGGCAGTTTCTGCCGCCACACCTTCAAATGGAGTAACTTTTGTAATTCTGGTACCCATGGTTTTTACAATCTTCCACCCGCCACTCATGGTTCCTAAGGCTATAGCAGTATAACAGGCCAGTGGCACCCAGGTTACCATATGATCTAAACTATATAGCTGTGGATTATAGGCAATTAATGCAGCCATGATGATACCCATTACTTTTTGAGCATCGTTGCCGCCATGCCCAATGCTGAATGCAGCGGATGAAACAAGCTGCAATCTTTTAAACCAAAAATTGGCCCGGTTTGCATTCAAGGTATTTAAAAACAAGGTGAAAGAAGCCATAATTACCAATATCGAGCACAATAAAATCCATTTAAAATTCTTACCGTAAAAAATCACCTTCATTACATAGGAATCGTAATGCGACTCTAACTTGGCAGGATTTAACTCCATATTTTTATACAGAAATAATGCAACGCCTGCAAAAATTATAAATGCAATAATTTTAGGCATCCATCCTTTTTTAAATGAATGAATAAACCAGAGCGAAATAATGAAGGCGATAATCATACCTACAACAGGTGCCAGTAAAATAAAGGCCGCTGTTTTATAAATTACAACCGAGTTAACTGTTTCAAATCCACCATAAGCAATAGCTGCCCCCGAAAAAGCACCTACCAGCGCATGCGAAGATGAAGAAGGAATACCAAACCACCAGGTAAGTAAATTCCAGAAAATTGCTGCAATTAAACCTGAGAAAATAACAACCATCATGTGATGGCCAAAAACCAGATCTGTTTTTACTGTTTTAGCAATAGTGTTGGCTACACCATGATCCTTAAAAATAAAGTAGGCAACAAAATTAAACATGGCTGCCCAAATAACTGCCTGCGTAGGTGTTAATACTTTAGTAGAAACAACCGTGGCTATTGAATTGGCAGCATCGTGAAAACCGTTGATATAATCAAAGATGAGAGCAAGAGCAATAATTACAATAAGAAAAGTCATACAGAAGAATTTGGAGATTTGATGATTTGGAGATTTGATAATGAATTCTTGTCAATCATCAAATTACCAAATCGATTAATTATCAAATCGATTATGCGTACTTAACAATAATTGATTCAATCACATTTGCCGCATCTTCACATTTATCAGTCACAATTTCCATCACCTGGTAAATTTCTCTTTTCTTGATCACCTCTTTGGCATCAGGCTCAGTAGCAAACAGGCGCTCAATGCTCATATCAAAAATATCATCAGCCTGATTTTCTACGCTGTTTATCGAAACCAAAGCATCAGTGATCAAACGCATATTTTTCATGTTGCGTAATTCCTTTACAGCAATTTCTACCTGCACACAACCCAGTGCAATCAAGTCGGCCATTTTATTAAAACCAATATCGTTTGGGTTAACCCTGTAAAAATTTATTTTTTTGGCAGAAGCATAAATATAATCGGCAATATCATCAAGCGATGTAGCCAGGTAATGAATATCTTCTCTGTCGAAAGGGGTGATGAAGTTTTTTCCCAGCTCAGTAAAGATCGTATGGGTATAATCATCATTAATATGTTCCAGGTCTTCAATTTCCTGTATCAGTTTGCCACGCTTATCAAAGTCGGGTTCGTTAACCACGTCTTTAAGCTTGTCGCCCATCTTTACCAGTACTTCCGATACGTTTTCAAATAAGTTATAAAATACCTTGTCTTTAGGTAAGAATATCTTAAGCATTGTATTTATTCCCATGGTTGTATTATTTGCGGCAAAATTAAAAATATTATCAGCGGATTTACCATAAACAGGAATGGTAATGTTAAATTAACATTGAAATTCAAATAGTAATGATTTCTTAACCTTGTAGTAACTTAGGATTGTTATTCCTTTGCCGCAAAATTTTCTATATGATTAGGAAAATATTACCCATACTGTCTGTTTTATTTTTTCTATCACAACTTGCTAATGCCCAACAGGCAAAAGAAACAAATGACAGTTCGGTATTATCGAATAAAACGCTGTTGTCTTTTTTCAATAAATTCAACAACTTAACTATAAGTGGCTATATACAGCCAGAGTTTCAGGTTATTCAACAAAAAGGCGCCCATTCATTTGGCGGCGGCGATTTTGAACCTAATAGCAGTAAACGCTTTAAAATACGCCGTGGCCGGATAAAATTCAACTATACCAAACTGAACAAAAGCAACTATAAAACGATAGATATTGTTTTTCAACCGGATATTACAGAAAAAGGGGTTGTACTGCGGGATTTGTACGGCGCCATTTATGAAAACAAGTTTAACCTTTTTTCTTTGACGATTGGAATGATGAACAGGCCTTTCAGTCATGAGGTAATATACTCTTCATCTAAAAGAGAATCGCCCGAACGGGGACGTGTAACACAAACTTTAATGAAAGACGAACGGGACCTGGGTGCAAAAATCACGTTTGCCCCACAAAGAAAGGATCATCCTTTACATAATCTTAGCTGGGACCTTGGTTTCTATAACGGACCGGGACTGGCTAACTCAACAGATTTTGACAATTACAAAGATCTGATAAGCCGTATGACTTATACTAAAATTCCGCTTGGAAAAAAACTGGAATTGTCGGCAGGCATCTCCTATTTTAATGGTGGATTTATACAAAGAACAAAATACATCAATCGCCAGGAAACCGTAAATAATATAAAGAAGTATGTTACAGACTCTTCATTAAGCAATATAGACAGCAAGGCACCCAGAAAATACATAGAGGCCGATTTCAATTTAAAATTCAAACAAAAAGCAGGTATTACAGAACTGCGTGCAGAACTTTGGGCAGGAAAACAAACAGCCACTGAATTTAATTCAGCAACACCTGCAGCTATTCCTATGTCTGGAAATGTACCGTCTCCTTTATATATCCGCAATTTTAATGCAGCCATTTTTTACTTTTTGCACAATTTTATAAACAGCAAACACCAACTGGCAGTTAAATACGACTGGTACGACCCCAACTCAAAAGTAACCGCATCAGACATTGGAAAACCCGGCAGCAACCTTACTGAAGCCGATATCAAATATTCTACACTTGCATTTGGATATGCCTATACATTTAATGAACATGCAAAAATTGTTTTTTGGTACGATATCGTCAACAATGAAAAAACACAGTTGGCCGGTTATACAAAAGATCTGAAAGACAATTTATTTACCTGCAGGCTGCAATTCAAATTCTAAAAACCATCCCTTAACATTACAGTAATATACAAGTAACCTTAGCGTAACACTGAGTTCATGTTGAAGTAACATGCAAATCGTCTTTTTGCATCAAATATTTACAGCATGAAATTATCAGTTCTACTAATTGCATTTTTCACTTTCGCATCAGGCGCTTTTGCACAAACAGGAAAAATTGAAGGAAAGGTATCAGATCTTACAACCGGAAATGTTGTTTCCGGAGTATCTGTATCAATTGACGGAGATAAAACAGTTGCATCTACAAGTATTGACGGATACTTTGTCATTACGGTTGAAGCAGGAAAAAAATATACTATTAAATTGACCTCAGTAGGTTATCAAACTAAAGAAATAACTGATGTTGAAGTTAAGGCAGGTGAAGTAACCGATCTGTACATTTTTATTGAAAAAGCAACAAAGACCGAAGACGCTGTTGTGGTAAGGGCTTCGTCCCGTAAAGAAACAGCGGCGGCTCTTATAAGCTATCAAAGAAATGCGCCGGTTGTTGCTCAGGTGATAAGCGCCGAAGCCATCAAACGATCGCCCGATAAAAATACCGGAGAGGTTTTAAAAAGAGTACCAGGTGCTTCGCTACAGGAAGGAAAATATCTTGTAGTGCGTGGCCTGGCCGACCGCTATAACCAAACTATGATGAATGGTGTATTGCTAAGCAGTACCGAGCCCGACCGCAAAACTTTCAGTTTCGACATTCTGCCATCAAACATTATCGATAATATTATCATCAATAAATCTTTTATTCCGGAATTACCCGGAGAGTGGGCTGGTGGTTTAATTCAGGTAAATACTAAAGATGTGCCAGCCAGAAATTTTTTAAATGTACAGATAGGTACAGGCTTTAATACCCAAACTATTGGTAGCGAATTTTACGATTACAGAGGTGGTAGTACCGATTTTTTAGGTTTTGATGATGGCACAAGAGGCTTACCTGCCAACATGCCAACTAAAACTGAATTTGCTAATTTAACGCAGGAAGAAAAAACTGCTTACGCTTCGGGTTTTGAAAATGTCTGGACTGCAGATAAAAAGAGTTCAACTTTTACGCCTGCTTTAAACCAAAGCATTGCAATAAGTGGTGGTTTTAAAACCAATGTTGGTAAAAGAAATAAACTGGCTGCAGTACTGGCTGTTAATTATAACAGAAGTAACAGAAGAATAGTATCGCAAAACCAGATAAACACTTTTCAAAACAATGTAGCTGATTTAAGTTTTAATTATTTCAATAAAAAATACAGTCAGGATGTTTTAGCAGGTGCTTTAGCAAATATTACCCTGCAACTGGGAAACAACAGTAAAATATCTTTTAAAAACCTGCTGAATGTTAACACTTCCAATTACATAACTTTAAGGGAAGGTAAGGATTATGATGGGGCAAGTAATGTTGTTTCAGGTGATAATATCAGAGCTACTGAACTGGCTTTTAAAGCAAATACTTTTTTTAATACACAGCTTAGCGGCGAGCACAACATAAAAAAATACGGCGCTAAATTAAACTGGTTTGGCAGCTTTAATATTTTAGATCAGTATATCCCCGATCAGCGTCGTTTACAGTTTTTACAGGATGATTCCAATGATCCATCATCACCATACAGGGCTGCAATTGGCGCTTCTAATGCTTCACAAAAAAGCGGAAGCCGTTATTATGGATTTTTAAATGATTATGTCTATACTGTTGATGGCGATTTAAGTAAAGATTTTGAATTGGGTAAACTAACACAGTCAGTTAAAACTGGTTATTTTTTCCAGGTAAAAGACAGGTTGTTTGATTCAAGGCCTTTTGCCATATACCTGCCTATTGAAAACAGAAACCTTCGCTCTTTACCGGCCGATCAGCTTTTTGCTGCTGGAAATTTTGGAAACGGCTCCGATAATAAATTTGCCTTTAACGAACTGTCAGGCTCCAGCTACCGCTATATTGCCAATTCTATTTTAAATGCCGGTTTTTTACAGTTTGATAATCAGATAACTCAAAAAATACGTGTGGTATTGGGATTAAGGATTGAAG
>JBATAS010000189.1:0-1819 GCA_049661965.1 Ferruginibacter sp.
GGGAAGGGCTGGCTATATTAAATGGCACTTCGGCCATGACGGGTATTGGGCTGCTGAACATTATACAGGCACAAAAATTACTGGAGTGGTCAGTTATGTTATCGGCTATGATTAATGAAGTGGTAGAAGCTTTTGATGACCACTACAGTTACGAACTGAACATTGTTAAACATCATAAAGGGCAGAATAAAGTTGCGGCCATGCTCAGGGATATTCTGGGCGATAGTAAAATGATCCGGAACCGCTCAGAACATTTATATAATCCCGATAAACTTAACCAGGAAGTTTTTGAAGATAAAGTGCAGGAATATTATTCGCTGCGTTGCGTAACACAGGTGCTGGGCCCTATTTACGATACCATCTGCAATGCAGAAAATGTAGTGGTTAACGAACTGAATTCAGTAAATGACAACCCCATCATTGATGTGGCGAATAAAAATATTTTTCATGGCGGTAATTTTCATGGTGATTATGTTTCGCTGGAGATGGATAAACTGAAAATTGCTGTTACCAAACTATCTATGCTTTCCGAAAGGCAGTTGAATTATCTGCTGAACGAAAAGCTGAATAAAAAATTCCCGCCATTTGTAAATCTTGGTGTGCTTGGTTTTAATTTTGGTATGCAGGGAATGCAGTTTACGGCCACATCAACTGTTGCCGAAAATCAAACGATGTCGTTCCCCATGTATGTACACAGTATTCCTAATAATAACGATAACCAGGATATTGTAAGTATGGGATGTAATGCAGCCATCATGACCAAAAAAATAATTGATAATTCATTTGAAGTGCTTGCTATACAAATGATGACAGTGTTGCAGGCGATAGATTATATTGGTTGTGTACCAAGATTATCAACACAAACGTTAACTGTGTACAAAACTATCAGGGAGCTGTTTCCAAAGTTTGTTGGCGATCAGCCCAAATATAAAGACCTGAACAGAATTAAAAGTTATTTCGAACAGTCAGGATTGCTGATTGCTTTTAAAAACGGGAGTTCAACAAAGTAATAATCTGAATAAGATATAAATGAAATTTGCATTAGTAACCGGAGGGTCAAGAGGTATTGGACGGGCTGTTTGTATTAAAATGGCTGAGATGGGCTATAATGTACTGATCAATTATAAAACGAATGAAGAAGAAGCTAAAAATACTTTAGCTATGGTAAAGGAAAAAGGTACTGATGGAGAGATCATTCAATTTGATGTATCGGATAAAGAAGCAATAAAAAGCAAACTTGGCGGATGGATGGAAGCCAATGAGGATAAGGTTATTGAAGTGCTGGTGAATAACGCAGGTATTAGAGAAGATGGATTGATGATGTGGATGAAAGATGAGCATTGGGAAAGCGTGATGAAAACAAACCTCGACAGTTTTTTTTATGTAACCCGCTTAGTGGTTAATAGCATGTTGATGAAAAAGTATGGCCGTATCATTAATATGGTTTCACTATCGGGATTAAAAGGTTTACCAGGCCAAACAAATTACAGTGCTGCAAAAGCAGGCGTAATTGGCGCTACAAAAGCACTGGCACAGGAAATAGGCCGCAAAGGAATTACTGTAAATGCAGTAGCACCCGGTTTTATTAAAACCGATATGACCGAAGAGCTGAATGAAGCAGAATTAAAAAATTTGGTTCCGTTAAAACGTTTTGGTTTGCCGGAAGAAGTTGCACATACGGTTGCATTTTTAGCATCCAAAGAAGCTGCGTACATAACCGGGGAAGTGATTTCGGTGAATGGGGGATTGTATTCGTAGGTATTCGCCTGTGGCGAATACCTACTTAATGAACACTACAAAAATATGAACAGAGTAGTAA
>JBATAS010000190.1:0-17265 GCA_049661965.1 Ferruginibacter sp.
ATTGTTCGATCATTACCAGGCGCTTGGCCACATACAAACCGGCTATACCATTATGTTTGCTATTTGTGCAGTTGCTTATTTAATCGCCTGGGCAGTAATGAAATGGCTGGTACCAAAGTATAAGCCAATTACAGATTTATAATGTTTATTTATTAATAATTAATCCTGCTTTAGCAGGATTTTTTTTATTGAGTTAATATACTGCTGTTGCTTAACAACTTTTATCATAACTTCAAATAGAAAACAACTGTTATGATACTGGAGAATAACCAGAAATATGGAAACGGAAATTCAATATTTTGTAAATAAAAAATCCATTGTAAGGGAGATCTGGGGTAAATCGGATACTATACTTTTTATTTTTGCCGGAGCATCGGCCGAATTTGCACTCAACAAAGCTGTTGACTGGTTGTATTTTACCGGCAAACTTCCTGCAGATCCTATTGGTCGGTTATTTTCTACAGTTACTTATGCCCGGGAAATTGTTTTTTCGGAACTTTCAGTTGCTAATGCTGCCATTGATAAAATAACTGCCATTCATACCGCGGTAGAAAAAAACAGGAATGCAAAAATTCCGGATTGGGCTTACCGGGATGTTTTGTTTATGCTGATACATTATTCTGTTGCTTCTTTTGAATTGCTGGAAAGAAAATTATCTGATCAGGAAAAAGAAGATTTGTATGATGTTTTTCGCCGGATGGGAGAACGTATGAATTTAAAAGAACTGCCGGCAGGTTATAGTGAATGGCTTGTTATACAAAAGGAACATTTAGATGCCGATCTGGCAAAAGCTGATTTGACTGTTGATCTTTTTAAACAATACCGTAAACACCTGGGCGCTTTCCGTTATTGGCTTTTGCTGGAATCACAAAAGCTTGTTGTGCCAGCCAGGGTAAAGGAATTGCTTGAGTTTAACAACAGTTACCTGTTGAAAATAATTTTAAAATTCTATAAACTGAGCAGAATAATTAAAATGGACAGTTTAATTAAAACCATTGTATTGCCTGCAAAATATAAAGCTGAAATACAGGCGCTGGACAGGAGCAGATAATATAAATGCCCTGATTCAATTATATTTGAACAGAAACAGCAATTAACGTAAATCGATAAAATAATTTTATGAGCAGATCTATTAATGAATTATCTCCATCAGAACTCTGGCAGAATTTTGTATCACTTAATGCAATACCCAGAGCATCAAAAAAAGAAGAACAGGTAATTCAGTTTATTATTGATTTTGGAAAAAAACTCAGCCTGGAAACGATTAATGATGAAGTTGGAAACGTGATCATTAAAAAGCCTGCAACGCCGGGTATGGAGAATAAACAAACCGTCTGCCTGCAAAGCCATCTGGATATGGTGCATCAAAAAAATGCTGACACTAAATTTGATTTTGCAACTGAGGGTATCAATATGTTTGTTGACGGTGATTGGGTGAAAGCCAAAGGAACAACACTTGGTGCCGATAATGGTTTGGGTGTGGCTTCTATCATGACAATACTGGCATCTTATTCTATTCCCCATCCTGCTATTGAAGCGTTATTTACTATTGACGAAGAAACAGGAATGACCGGCGCATTAGGATTGAAGGGCGGATTACTGGATGCAGAAATTTTATTAAACCTCGATACCGAAGATGACGATGAACTAACCATTGGTTGTGCCGGAGGTATTGATGTAAGTGCTGATGGAAAATATAAGTTAGAGAAAACTGCAGTGGGATCAGCTGGGTTTTGTATTACTGTTTCCGGATTAACCGGCGGACACTCGGGTATGGATATTTACAAGGGTAGAGGCAATGCCAATAAATTAATCAATCGTGTTTTATTAAATGGTAAAGATCAGTTTGATTTACGAATCAATTCTGTTGATGGCGGCGGTTTAAGGAATGCAATTCCAAGAGAATCTGTTGCTGAAATTACAATACCTGCAGCTGAAGCAGATGCTTTTATCTCTTTTATAAAAACAGAAGAGCAGGTTTTAAAAACTGAATATCAAAGTACCGACCCTGATTTAAAACTTGGGGTTAAAAAAATTACAGCATCAGAATTTGTTATGGATGCTCAATACCAGTATGCTTTATTAAGAACTATTGCTGCATGCCCGAACGGGATATACAGGATGAGTCCGGAAATAAATGGTTTGGTACAAACATCAAATAACCTGGCAAGGGTACTTGTAAAAGATGGAGCTTTTTCTATACTTTGTTTAACCCGCAGTTCGGTCGACAGTGAAAAAATGGACCTGGCAAAAACCATTTGCTATAATTTTGAAATGGCGGGTGCGAAGCCCTCTTATGGTGGCTCTTATCCTGGCTGGGCACCAAAACCCGAAGCTGCTATTGTAAAACTGATGAGCGATCTGTATGAAGAAAGTTTTAAAGCAAAACCCAAAGTAAACGCAGTACATGCCGGCCTGGAATGTGGTATACTGGGAACCAACTATCCCGATATGCAAATGATCTCTTTCGGGCCAAATATCCGTGGTGCACATTCTCCTGACGAAAAAGTACAGATAAGTTCGGTACAAAAATACTGGCCCTTCTTACTGGAAACCTTAAAAAGGATACCTGTAAAAAACTGATCCTGCTTTTTTAAATAATATTATGACAAAAGAAGAAATAAAATTTTTAGAAGGTCCCCAAAGCCGTTGGAAAGAATTAAAGTTTTCGATAAGTGTATTGTTTGAATTTATAAAAGGCTTCAGGGCTTTGCATTTTGCCGGGCCCTGTGTAACCATTTTTGGTTCTGCAAGGTTTAAAGAAGGCCATCCGGATTATGAGATGGCAAGGGAGGTTTCAGGAAAAATAGCCAAGCTGGGTTTTACCATAATGACTGGTGGGGGGCCAGGAATTATGGAAGCTGCTAACCGTGGTGCAAGGGAAGTGGGCGGTAAAACTGTTGGTTGTAATATTGAATTGCCTTTTGAGCAATCTGCAAATCCGTATATGGACAAGTGGGTAGATATTAAGTACTTTTTTGTTCGTAAAACTTTACTCACCAAATATTCTTATGCCTTTGTAGTAATGCCTGGTGGCTTTGGTACATTGGATGAGTATTTTGAATCTGTTACCCTGATGCAGACAAAAAAGATCAGCGATTTCCCGGTTGTTATAATGGACAAGGAATTTTATAAAAATATAATTGCCCATATTGAAGTAATGAAAACTGAAGGAACTATTTCGCCTGATGATACAAATCTTTTTTTCTTTACCGACTCTGTGGATGATGCTGTAGAATATATAAAGAACAACACCATAAAAAAATATAATCTTCAGCCTGCGAAAAAGAGAAAACCTTTTAAGTGGTTATTTGAAAGATAGGCAATTGAAATAAATTTATTTAGCAGATAAAACCTGTTGGGTAATTTCGTCCATATTAATTCCACTATGGCTTTCTTCGTAAATACATTCCATGTTTTTAATTAAAAGCACCTGTGGCGATTCATGAGTAACATTGAAATCTGCTGCTATTTTATGGGAGAGTGACCGGTGTTTAATAAGATCCAGATAATAAAAATCTGTTGAGTCAGGCTGTTCATTCCGTTCCAGCCTGTTTTTGGCCATACTGCTGATAGAACACCTGGTGCTGTGTTTGAAAATAACCTGAGCTTTTGTGCCCGATAGCTCTTTAATCTGATCAAGCTGGGCATCATGGTTCAAATCAATCCAATTCATAATTCCTGCTCAGGTTTAGTGTATTATTCCTTCATTCATCGGGCAACCCGATTTGCGGCTTGGGCTGCAACTGCTGATAACGGCTGTAACAGTTATTAAAACAACAATTGCAAAGAATATTTTCTTCATCATTTTCTTTTGGGGTTAAAAATTTAATATTGTAAAAATTTTATTTACAAAGTTAATTTATCAAAGGTAAACGGAAAAATACTAATTATATTATCTTACCATCCGTTTTAGCTGATAAATCAGTTAAAACCTTGTATTTTTAAACTCTTTTAACCTTTAAAATATAAGTCCATAATGCTTAAGTTAAACCGCCCAATTGCTTTTATTGACCTTGAAACTACAGGTGTAAGCCTGTCAGCCGATCGTATAGTTGAAATTGCCATCATTAAATTATCTCCAGATGGCAGTCGCCTGGTAAAACGGAAACTGGTTAACCCCGAAATGCCGGTACCAAAAGAATCGAGCGATATACATGGCATAACTGATGAAATGCTGAAGGATGCACCCACATTTAAACAGATTGCCAACGAGGTAAAGGTTTTTATTGAGAACTGCGATATGGGTGGTTATAACAGCAACCGTTTTGATATTCCTATATTGATGGAAGAATTTTTACGGGCTGGTTTAGATGTAGATTTAAGCACCAGGAAAATGATTGATGTACAACACATTTTTTATACCATGGAGCCCCGTACACTAACTGCTGCCTATAAATTCTTTTGCGAAAAAGAACTGGTTGATGCACATAGTGCCGAAGCTGATGTAGATGCAACGATAGAAGTTTTACTGGCACAGTTGAAAAAGTATGAGAACCTGGGAGACTCAGTTGATTCTATCCTGTCGGTAATTGGTGAGGATAAGATTGTTGATTATGCCCGTCGTTTTAGCTACAACGATAAAGGAGTTGAAGTATTTAATTTTGGTAAACATAAAGGAAAAACTGTTGCCTCAGTATTAAGGGCCGAGCCTCAATATTATGACTGGATGATGAGAGGCGATTTTCCCCTGCATACCAAGCAAAAACTCACTGAAATCCTTAACAGGACACTGTTAAGGAATAACTAATTGTTTTTTTGTAGAAAATATGTTGATAAGGCATTGCCTTATTTTTTGTAATTTTGAAAGGATAAAACGTTCATGCGTCTTGGAAAAACTGGTCATTATACCAACATTTAATGAAAAGGAAAACATCAAAAAAATAATTGATGCTGTTTTTGCTTTGCCCAATAATTATCATGTACTCATCATTGATGATAACTCGCCTGATGGTACTGCTGCAATAATCAGATCTATAATGCCCGAATATGCCGGCAGGCTGTTTCTGGAGGAACGTACCGGAAAGCTGGGCTTGGGCACCGCTTATATTTATGGATTTAAATGGGCAATTGAAAGAGGCTATCTTTTTATTTTTGAAATGGACGCCGATTTTTCACATAACCCCAACGATCTGGATGCTTTATATCTTGCCTGTAAAAATGGTGCAGGTGTTGCAGTTGGCTCACGTTATGTAAAAGGAGGCGCTGTGGCCAACTGGCCTGCAAACCGTATCATCCTTTCAAAAGGCGCTTCGTTGTACACCCGTATTATTACCTGGATGCCCGTTAAAGATCCTACTGCCGGTTTCGTTTGTTATAAAAAAGAAGTATTGGAAGCTATTAATCTAGATGAGATAGGCTTTGTAGGCTATGCTTTTCAGATAGAGATGAAATTTGCCGCCTGGAAACTGGGCTTTAAAATTGCCGAGGTCCCTATCACTTTTATTGACCGTGAATTTGGCGCCAGTAAAATGAATAAGGGAATTATTAAAGAAGGGGTATTGGGTGTACTTCAGTTACGCTGGCAAAGCTTGTTTAAGAATTACCGCAAAAAAGTTACCAACTCGGTGTACGATAATAAAGTAAGTTTTCATCAGACTGATGTTGTTCTGGAAAGCAAATAAAACAAAGATTTCTTCTTCCCTTTTTTCTCTTTCAAAAAATTTCTGCTTTGTTTATGTAATCAATTTTAAAATTGCATCTGTATAACAAAGCAAACTGTTATGCAGAAATTACAACTCTCCATTCCCGAACCCTGCCACGAAAACTGGCAGACCATGACGCCAACAGAACAGGGACGCTTTTGCAATGCCTGCGCAAAAGAAGTCATTGATTTCAGTATGATGACAGATATGGAAGTGCTGAATTATTTTACCACCCTTACACATGAAAAAGTTTGTGGACGTGCCTTGCCATCGCAGCTTGAGCGAAACATCAGTTATCCCAAAGAACCAAAGAAAAGGTTATTCTGGTACTGGAATTATATAGTAATGTTCTTTATGTTTTTTGGGAAAGGGAATAATGCTAAGGCCCAGGGAAGTATAAAAACGATAAATCAAACAGAAGTAGTAAACGGAATATCAACTGATATAATGGGAGGCACTATAGTTTCTAAAGCACTATGCACAAAGCGGCCAGAAAAAAAATCTGAGAATATAAACAATGAAAATTTAGCTGCTAAAGTAGCAGGAGCAAAAGTTAGGTCAACTGCCGAAGCAAAAGCGGGCCGGGAAACGATTGTTAGAATGGGTAGCATATCAGCAATAGCTGAAAACAGCAGAGCAATTTATGTGGTTGATGGTGTAATAGTTAACGGGCAGCCCGCCATAAATCCTGACGATATTGAAGATATTTCTGTTCTTCAAACACCTGCTGCTACAGCTTTGTATGGCTCAGATGGAGCTAACGGAGCAATTGTGATCAACAGAAAATTGAAAGTTAAAATAATAGACACGGTTGTGGTAAGATCAGGATTTACATTGAAGGGACAACTTGGTGGAATGACGGTTACTTCGGTAAGAGCTAATTACTTCAGTGAAATAAAAGCAACTATTTCGACTAAAATAAATGATTCAATCAAAATCTTTCCCAACCCGGCTTCAAAAAATAGTTCTTTTTCTGTCTCATTAAGATTGAAAGATGTCGGCAAGTATAATCTGGTGATTACAGATGCTGCTGGACGAATGGTAATGCGAAAGTTTATTCAGGCAAATGCCAAAAATCACAATGAACAGATGAATACAGAAAACTGGAGTAGCGGGCTTTATTATATCAGAATATTTGATGCAAAAAATAAATTGATCAGTAAAAGCAGTTTCATAGTACAGTAGTGATGGTTGTTTACGCCGGCCGTGCTTGCTACCTAAAGGTGATTAACAAATAAAGGAGCAACCGGCCGGCTTTTATTTAAAAGCCGGATGAAACTGGTGCAGTGTGGTTCTTAAAAACTCCCTGTCTAAATGCGTATAAATTTCGGTGGTGGTTATACTTTCATGCCCCAGCATTTCCTGTACGGCTCTTAAATCGGCGCCACCTTCAACAAGGTGTGTGGCAAACGAATGGCGGAATGTATGTGGCGAAATATTTTTTTCAATACCGGCTTTCTTAGCCAGGTCTTTCAGCAAAATAAAGATCATTACACGGGTAAGTTTACTTCCCCTCCGGTTTAAAAATAAAAAATCTTCCTGTCCGGGTTTAATTGCTGCATGCACTCTTATCTGGCTCCTGTATATGTTGATATATTTGATAGCTTCGCTGCCAATGGGCACCAGCCTTTCCTTATCGCCTTTACCAATCACCCGTACAAAACCAATGTCTAAAAACAAACAGCTTATTCTTAAGTTAACCAGTTCTGTAACCCGCAAGCCGCAACTGTACAGTGTTTCCAGTATGGCCTTATTACGTCCGCCTTCAGGTTTACTTAAATCTATCTGTGCAATAATGCTTTCAATTTCTTCAAAACTTAATGTATCGGGGAGCTGTCTTTTTTGTTTTGGTGCTTCCAGCAGGGCAGTGGGGTTAGTGGTAACTATCTGCTCCATCAGGCAGTAAGTATAAAAACTGCGCAGGCCCGATATAATCCTCGATTGCGAAGCAACCGTCATTCCCAGTTCGGCAACCCATTGTACAAATTTCTCCAGGTCCTTTAACTCCAATTCTCCGGGTTTTTTTAAATTCTCTGTAGCCTGCAAATAATCGGTAAGCTTTTCTATATCACGCAGGTAAGCTTCAACAGAGTTTTCGGCCAGCGATTTTTCCAGTTGAAGCCATGCTTTATATCCTTTTTTCCAGGGTTCCCACATCTTGATTAATCAGTTATTATTATAAGTATGTTGCTCAGAGTTAATTATACCC
Source organism: Ferruginibacter sp. (assembly GCA_049661965.1). Classification (GTDB taxonomy): domain Bacteria; phylum Bacteroidota; class Bacteroidia; order Chitinophagales; family Chitinophagaceae; genus Ferruginibacter. The sequence continues at coordinate 7,855 of JBATAS010000190.1, forward strand.
TATTTTCGCAACCTGAAATTCGTTAATAGTTATCAATAAACAATATGCAGGCAGTTAATCTTCGTTCGTTCAGGCAAAAAGTAAGGTATCATAAAAAAGGGTTAAAAAGTTTTCTTACTAAATTAGAAAAGAAAACTCCGAAAGGTTTGGATAAAATTGCTGCAGCTACAGAGCAGGAAGTATGGAAGGAAGTGGATTGCCTGAGTTGTGCCAATTGCTGCAAAACAATGAGCCCGACATTTAATAAAACAGATATTAAACGTATTTCAAAATATTTTGGCCAAACCCCTGAAGCCTTCACAAAACAATACCTACGTAAAGACAGGGAAGGAGATATGCTGAACAAAGTTGAGCCCTGCCAGTTTCTTGATCTGAAGGATAATAAATGTTCCATTTACGAAATACGTCCGCTTGACTGTTCGGGATTTCCACACTTATCTAAAAAGCGAATGGTAGATTATATGCATGTACACAAACAGAATATTGAGTTCTGTCCGGCTACTTATAAATTAGTTGAGAAGATGCAGGCTTCGATGAATGGTAATTAGGGCCTGCTTTCGTAGGCATTAATTCTCTTTACAAATAAACATCCTCTATTAAAAAATACTCCACAGGTTCATCTTTTAAAATGGTGATGGAAAGTATATTAAACTGAAGCCTTTTCCATTTCGGTTGTTGATATAAATATTCTTCAGCTGCATTTATCAGGTTCTGAATTTTCTTATTGCTCACTGCTTCCTCGGGATGGCCGTATTTTCTGGTCCGTCGGGTTTTAACTTCAAAAAAATGCAAAATGCCATCACGTTCGGCAATGATATCAACCTCCCAATGTGAGTGCCGCCAGTTTTGATGCAGGATTTTATAGTCTTTCTCCAACAGGTATTTTACTGCCAAAGCTTCGCCTGTATTACCTGTAAGATTATGCTGTGCCATATTTCAAAGATATAGAATACCGTAATTAACAGGGTGAGGACAATTCAATGTTTAAAAAGCCTGTTGAAAAACTATAATTGCTTATTTTTGCATCAAAGATTTAAACAATGAATAAGCAAAGCACTACTACCTTACTTATAGCAGCATTATTAATTATTGTTGCGGCCTTGTCAAGGGTATTTATGTATCCAGATAATTTCAGTCCGATAATTGGCATGGCCATTTTTGCCGGAGCTGTAATTAAAGACCGCCGTCTTGCGTTTGCACTGCCTTTACTAGCTATGTTTTTAAGTGATGTATTATTTGAAGTATTCAATATAGCACCAGGCTTTTGGGGCTGGGGACAATTAGTTGGTTATGGCATTCTTGCTTTAATTACGGTTATTGCTTTCAGCATGAAAAAAGTTAGTGTGCTTAAAGTTGCCGGCTATTCAATTGGTTCTTCTTTGTTATTTTTCTGGCTGAGTAATTCTGCTTTCTTTGTTTTTGATAACCCTATCTTTCATTTATATCCACAAAATTTTAGCGGTTATATTGCCAGCCTGGTTGCCGGTCTTCCATTCTTAAAAACAAGTTTGATTGCTGATTTGGTTTATAGCGGCATTTTATTTGGAACTTATTACTTGGTTCAGAACTATGCGTTCAGCAACAAGAAAGCTGCGGCATAAATAAATAAAATATTTTTTTGAGAAACACGCCTGCCGTTGGCGGGTGTGTTTTATTATAACGATGCCTGTGCTTCTTCATACCCTTCATCCGCAACCAGGTTTTTCCCATCTGCAGCAGCAGTAGCCAGTTCATCACAACGGTTGTTGTACGGGTTATCGGCATGACCCTTCACCCACTTTAATTTTATGTTTCTGTTTTGAGCAAGATCATAATATCTTTCCCAGAGGTCTCTATTTTTTTTACCACCTTTGAAATTGGTCTTTATCCAGTTTTTTAACCAGCCTTCTTCAATAGCACGTACCACGTATTGGCTATCTGAATAAACAATAACCGGTAATTCTTTTTTAGTGATGGCTTCGAGCCCGGTGATGACGGCTAGAAGCTCCATACGGTTATTGGTTGTGTGCCGAAAGCCTTTTGAAATTTCTTTGCGGTGGTTGTTCCACATCATAATAACGCCAAAGCCACCTGGGCCGGGGTTTCCACGGGATGAGCCATCAGTATATATATGAATTGTATTCAGAGTTTATAATTAATTGCCGCTAAGATAAGTTTTGGTAAGAGAAGAAAAAAAATTGATAATAGCTTCAGGGCCAGAAAAAATGCTGATCTATTGTCCGATCACTTGAAAAAAATGTTCTTTATAAGTTTCCGAAACAGGAATGACCGTGTTTTGAATATGTATACGGTCTTTTTCAACTGTTTCAATTTTACTGATGGCTACCATGTACGATTTATGAACCCGGCAGATAATATTTGACGGAATTGTTTTTTCAAGCTCAGTAAAAGTCTGCAGCGTCATTATCTTTTTTTGTTTGGTATGTATCCTGCGGTAATCCCTCATGCCTTCAATATATAAAACATCAGCAAAGAAAATTTTCTCCAACCGGTTTTCGGTTTTTACAAAAAAGAAAGATTCTGTTTTATCAGATTCCTGCAATGTGTTTGCCTGTTGTACTTTATCAACAGCCTGCAGAAAGCGTTCGAAGCTGAATGGTTTCAACAGGTAATCGGTTACATTCAGGTCGTAACCCTTCAGTGCAAAATCGGGGTAAGCTGTTGTAATGATAACATCGCTTTTAATATTGATGGATTCCAGTAATTGAATGCCCGAAAGCTCGCCCAGGTTTATATCCAGGAAGATAAGATCAACAACATTATTCTTTAAATAACCAAAAGCATCCAGCGCATTATCGAATGTTTCGGTAAGCTGAAGCACAGGCAGTTTATGAATATAACTTACCGTCCTTTCCATAGCAAGCGGTTCATCTTCTACAACTATACAATTAATTTTAGTTTGCATAAATGGTTAAATACACTTTATAAACATGGTTTTCATTTTCAGTTTTTAATTCATGCTTACCGGGGTAAAGCAAATTAAGCCGTTTTTTCAACAAGACATTACCAAGCCCGCCGGGTTCTTCATCATGGAATACATTTTCGCTGTACTGGTTTTCGCAATAAAAATTCAGTGATTTTTCAGTTGAATTGATCTTTATTACAATACCATTATTTGTTTTTTTATTGGTAGCATGTTTAAATGCGTTTTCTATAAAAGGTATAAACAACATGGGTGCTATTTGCCAGTTGCCCGCTTGTTCATTTGCTGTGTAGTTTACGAAATCAATATTAGCTGTTCGTATTTTTTGCAGGTCGATATATTTGCCGATATAACTGAGTTCCTGCTGCAAGGGTATTTTTTCAGTCCTGGTTTCGTACAGCATAAACCGCATGATATCGGATAGTTTGTTGAGGTATAGCGATGCTTTGTCAGCATCTTTTTTTATCAGCACATCAATATTATTGATGCTGTTAAATAAAAAATGCGGACTCAGTTGAGATTTAACCAGCGCCAGCTCTGTTTCAAAATTCTTTTGCTGCAGTTGTTCTTTTAATTTGATATCGGCATACCAGTTTATAAAACCCTTCATCACCAATGCAATGATGCCATGTATCATGGCCAGCATACTCATAAAGAGCATCATAATCAGCGATTGATTCAGGCCACCTGCTTTAATAAGGATTCCGCTGGTGGAAAGGTTTAGTAAAAGCATGCTCATAAAGCCGGCTACAAGTGAAAGGGATAATCCTGCAAGAATAAGCGCAGCAATTTTATTTTTAGAAAGAAACCTGTTGAACAGAAAAGAATAGGCACTGTAGAAACCTAACAAACCTGGGATTATGGTGATGAATGTTATTATCCTGATAAAGCCAAGGATCTGTTGATGGTTCTGCGAAAGTTTGCTCATGCCACCGGCTTCCATAAACATGATGAAAGTGGCCAGTAGCAGCAGGTAGAGTATCCAGTAGCCGGTATGTAATGCTATGACAAATGATCGCTTCATTAATTAAAAGAATAGCTGTTGTACATCAAAAGATATACATTTATCCTTTTTCTTTTTTTGAAATATACAACCAAAAACCGGTTAAGCTGAAGAACAAAAAATAGCCAACCGACCATAACAGCAGATCATGTGGAGCCGGGGTATTGCTTTTTGCCTGTAAATAATGCAGCCCGGTATATGTAGTGGGGATTGTAAAATTGTATTCCCAGGATAATGCCATCAATCCGCCTACAACCAACACCAGCCCAACACCTATGGGAATCAGGAAATTTTTAAACTGCAGGCTGATGATGTACTGCATAGCCACCATGGGCAGGCATACAATAAAATATTTTGCATTCTCTGTTAATATATATCCGGCATCCATAGCATAAGCCGGAAAAGGAATTTTGCTGTTGAAGAATGATGGAATGATTGCACTAATGTAAATACCAATATTGAACAGAATGAAAAGTTGCAGCATCATTGTTAATATCACCAGCAGTTTTGAAAAATATATATTGGCGAATGATACCGGCACTGCATGTAGTTGTTTCCAGGTATTATTTTTAAACTCGAGCTGGGTTATTAAACTAACAGCCAGCACAATGCCCATGGGCAACAGCATAAAAGCCATTGATTTCCACGAACTGTCGAATATCATGTTCCAGAAATGCCCCGACCCATGCATCCCGGTTATTTGTTTTGGATAGAATAAGTATATAAGCATATTGACGAAGGGAATAAAGAATCCTCCAATGATTACCAGCCATGATGCAAAGCTCCGGCGTTTTTTAATCCACTCACCGGCAAAGCAGTTTATAAATGCGTTGTTCATAATTATTGATTAACGAGTTCCATAAATATTGTTTCCAGGTCTTTTTTTACCACGCTCATTTCATACACATCAATATTTTCCTGTATCAGTTTCCTGTTGAGGCTGGCAATAGTTTCTTTTGATGGAATTGGTAATATGATCTTTTGTTTATCGTAATTGCCGTCTAAATCCATCCTGCGTATTATTTCTTTTGAGCGTTCAATATCACTGGTTTCAATTATCAGCCTTGATGTTTGATATTGTTTGTTGTTTAGTTCTTTCAGCGTTCCCTGAAAAACCATATTGCCTTTGCTGATGATACCCACATGCGTAACCAGTTTTTCAATTTCGGCCAGCAGGTGACTGGATATGATGATGCTGATACCTTTTTCAACATTCAGTTTTTTAAGCAGATCTCTTATTTCGATGATACCATTCGGGTCGAGGCCGTTAGTAGGTTCATCAAGAATAAGAAGTTTGGGCTGATGTAAAAGAGCCATGGCAATACTCAGGCGTTGTTTCATGCCCAAAGAAAACTGGCTTATCTTTTTCTTGCCTGTGCCGCTTAAACCAACTGTATGCAATACTTCATTAATTCTAATTACAGGACATTGATATAGTTTTTGCAACAACTGCAGGTTTTCTGTTGCAGTAAGATGCCCGTACAGTGAAGGACTCTCTATCAGCGAACCGATATTGCTTAATACAGATATCCGGTGTTTGTGCAGTTGTTTATTAAAAACAAAAATATCGCCCTGTTGTTTTTTTAACAGGCCAAGCAAAAGCCGCAGGGTAGTGGTTTTTCCGGCACCATTCGGGCCCAGGAAACCGTAAATGGAACCTGTAGGAACCTGCAGGTTTATATTTTTCAGCACAGTATCATTAGTCTGAAAACTGTAAGAGAGTTGATGTGTTTCTACACAGTACATAAGGTTGTTTTTTATGGCTATACTTTATAACCACAAAGAACATCTTTTAGCAAGCGCTTTGCTAAACTGTTCTGCAAAACAGGAGAATCGTTCTGCAAAATGTGAATAGTAGCTGTACAAGCAGTGCTTGTAACTGAATGATGGGTTAGTTGAAATTCAGAGAAATTAAAGCTGGTTGAAAACTCTCAGGCTTTTGTGATACAAAATACCCTGCCTGAATAATTTTCAGACAGGGTAAATCAGGAAAGAATTATTGTGAAGCCCGCTGCTACCAAATAGTATTCTTCAGCCAGTTTGCTGCCTGCTGTAAATAAGGTGTATAGTCACAAGGCTTATAATGAGTGAGGCCGGGCGCTATGACAAAAGTAATATTGCTGCCTGCATTTATTGATGCCTGCACCCATGCCTGTGTTTGTGCTACCGGAAACAGTTCATCATTTTGCCCATGTATAACATACATAGGTATATTGATCTTCCGCCCGCTGTTATCGGGATTCAATATGTTATAAGAGCTTGCCATTGGTATAGAAGCGGAGAACGTGGTGTGCATTGTTTCGGCAAAAAGCCAGCTTCCGTTTCCGCCATTACTGTAACCGGTAACAGCAATTTTATTCTGCTCAATGGGCCAGTACTTTTTCGCTAAATACATCAGGTACGAAATTTCCTGTTGGAAATAACTTTCGTACCATAATCCATTTCCACCATAGGGGCTGATGATAAATGCATTGAGATTTGCCAGTCCCGGTTCAACATAGCAGGCAGTAGCTTTATAGGCTTCGGCATTTCCGCCCGATGCACCATGTAAAGCCAGTATCATTGGCCTTTTTTCTCCGGGGGCCCTTACCGGAACAATAACCCTGAAATCATATTTGACTCCGTTCAATATCTCAAGCGAAAAATCATGAATACCAGGGGAAAGGTCAAGCGCATTAAAGTCCTTTTCCACATCTTCCAGGGTTCTTTGTGCTGCAGGATTACTATCGCTCTTTTTACAACTGCTGATAACAATTATACAGGCCATCAATACAGGTATGATGGACTTACTTAGTTTTATCATAATTTGATTTTTTGGTTGTTTAACATGGTTAAAATATGTATGGCTTATCTACAAAAAAATCCTTTCACCTAAATTGTGTTTAGCTGATAAACGTTATGTTGACTTATGTTTATATGCAACTTTTGGGTATACTGCTAACTGTTTAGTATAAAACAGAACAGCTATGCTGAATACAGTATCCTCGCTTTAATACAATCATCTAAACAATCCCCGGTGATTGGTTTATTATAAAGACAAACTCAAATTGTAATGTGCTGCATGATCAAATGTAAACCTGCGTAATTATCAAATAGTAATGTAGTATGGCAGTTGGTATCTGCCTGGAAACTACACTGAATTAAAATACGGTACTGGCTTGTGTTTTGCATCAAAAGAAAAAAAGTTGCCCAACTATCCGGTCTTCATAATATTTGAGAATATATGATGAAGTGGTTTTTATTTTTCCGGGTTTATTTTGTGCCGTGTATGTAAAAGGGAGGAAGGGTAAGAAATTATAGATGACAGGAGAGATGTAAAATTACGACAAAAACGTGTGGCAGCAGGCCTTTACAGGCGGTTAAAAAATGATGATGAGAAAAGCAGCGTTAAGATTTAAAAAAAGGGGGGGATTATTTAATCAATATCACCCAGGCCAAATCTGCCTTTTACTTTTAAAAATGCAAAAGCCGATTCTTTATCAACGCCTTTCTTTTTATAAGTGATCATAAGTACATGCCATGTTCCTTCCGATTCTGTTTCGGTAAAATATTTAGTGATTGTATAACTGCTGTCCTGGTTAATACTGCTGTTGATACGGGAACAAATCCCGTCAACCCCTTTTTTTTCAGTATCGTTACTGTAGTTGGCAAAATCTTTCCATGCTCTTTTTTTATCGGCACCACGATAAATAATATAAGGAGCAGCTTTATAAAACATGCCCGAGTCTTTTGCTTTACTGTCTGTAAAATCTACATTTTTACAGGCAGCAAGCAATGCTTTTAAGGTATTGACAATTTGTACAGAATCTGTTTTATTTGTTGCCTGCGCTTTAGATGGCTTTTGAGCACTTGCTGATAGCACAAACGCAAATAGCAATATAGCGGTAAGAGAATGTTCTATCTTCATGAATGACAGTTTTGTCAAAATTAATAAATAAAGGCGTTTAAAGTATACATGCAACTAGACGTAGATACCCGAAAAGCAAAATTTTAAACAAGAAAAATATATTTAACGAACTGTCTGGATTAAGGGAATACAGTTTATTATTTTAAATTTTATTTGGCAGATTAAAGCATGAACCTTTTCTTTGTATCAACAATGAACCAATTCGCACACATACATCATCATCATACATTACCACCAGGTAAGCTATGCTGACGTATGTGTAACTAAACATATTCCCGACGGGCTTACTGAAAAGTAAGCCCGTTTTTTATTGTATAAACAAGTAAACATGTTAAAGATCGCTGTTCAAAAATCTGGAAGATTGTATGATGAATCCGTTAAGCTGCTAAAGGAATGCGGCATCCAGTTAAACAACGGGCACAAAGAATTAAAGACTGTTGCCGAAAACTTTCCTTTGGAGATTTATTTTTTAAGGGACGATGATATTCCGCAGTATGTATTTGATGGCGTTGCCGATATTGGTATTGTTGGAGAGAATGTATTGCTTGAAAAAGCAAAAGACATCAGTCTTGTTTACCGTCTGGGTTTTGGCAAATGCAGGTTGAGTATTGCAGTGCCTAAAACAATGTCTTATCAATCAATTTCAGATTTGAACGGGTTAAAGATTGCAACTTCTTATGCAGGTATCCTGCAAAAATATTTAGAAGAAAAGGGGAGTGATGCTGAGATACATGAGATCAGCGGTTCGGTGGAAATATCTCCTGGCATCGGCCTCGCCGAAGCCATCTGCGACCTGGTAAGCAGTGGCAGTACTCTATTCACCAACGGGTTGAAAGAAGTGGAAGTGATATTGAAGTCCGAAGCAGTACTGGCTGCAAATAGAAATTTAACTGATGAAAATAAAGTGATACTGGAAAAATTATTGTTGCGTATTAATGCTGTTAAAACAGCAAAGAATAATAAATATATCATGTTGAATGCACCAAACAGCCAGTTGAAAAACATCTTTTCATTGTTGCCGGGCATGAAAAGCCCTACGGTGGTGCCGCTTGCTGAAGAAGGCTGGAGCAGCGTTCAAAGCGTGGTTAATGAAAATGATTTTTGGGAAGTGATTGAAAAACTGCAGCAATACGAAGCGGAAGGGATATTAGTATTACCTATTGAAAAAATGATTGTTTAAAAGAAGCTAATGAAAAAAGTATTAATAAATCCCGAAAGGATAATATGGGAGGCGATATTAAAACGTCCTGTTTTTGATTACAGGCAACTGGAATTAAAAGTGCTGGCTATGCTGGAAGATGTGCAGACAAATACTGATGCTGCCGTAAAAAAATATACGGCACAATTTGATGCTGTGGATTTGAATGAGTTTGCTGTATCTATTAACGAATTGGCTGAGGCAACATCTTTGATTGATGAAAAATTAAAAGAAGCCATTGCTGTTGCAAAAAACAATATCACTGTTTTTCACCAATCTCAAAAGGAAGCTGTAAATAAAATTGAAACAACAACGGGAGTAGTCTGCTGGCGAAAATCTGTTGCCATTGAAAAGGTTGGTTTATATATTCCCGGCGGCAC
>JBATAS010000191.1:0-5082 GCA_049661965.1 Ferruginibacter sp.
GTATTGTATTCCCTACCCCGATAAGTGGAAAATCATCTTTAATAAAAATTTATACAGCTGGGGTTTGCATATTGATAAATCAAAAGACATTACAGAAGTTGAATTACCACTGATAAAAAATGATGTGCAGATTGAATTTTTCACCATGCTGTTTCAGCCATCAACATACGGATGCGACCTGATAATGGCCTGGGATAATATGAAAGTTGCCATGCCGGTTAATTTTAAGTAAGCCATAATTTTAACCTTATCCCTCTTTTTTTTGCAGAAACTTACAATATGTGTGGAATAGCAGGAATATTATTACATAACCCCAATCCGTCAGCACCGGAACATTTAAAAAAAATGACCGATGCTATTGCACACCGTGGACCTGATGGAGAAGCACAATGGAACAATAAAAAAAACACAGTTCATCTCGGGCACCGGCGCCTTGCTGTTATTGACCTCAGTGAAAATGCAGCACAGCCCATGGCTTATGCAGGCCGGTATCAAATAGTACACAACGGCGAAATTTACAACTACATTGAAATAAGGTCTTTTTTACAAAACAAAGGATACAGCTTTACTTCCAAAAGCGATACGGAAGTTATTCTGGCGGCTTATGATTTCTGGAAAGAAAAATGTTTACAGCAGTTTGACGGGATGTTTGCCTTTGCCATCTGGGATGAAAAAGAAGAAATACTTTTTGCAGCCAGGGACCGCTTTGGCGAAAAACCTTTCTTTTATTACGAGGATGAAGAGAATTTTATTTTTGCCAGCGAAATGAAAGCTTTGTGGGCAATAGGCATCGAAAAAAAGATTGATAATAAAATGCTCCTGAACTACCTTACACTGGGTCATGTTCAAAACTGCGTAGATAAAGAACAAACTTTTTTTGAAGATATTTACTCTCTTCCCCCGGCTCATTATATCCATTTTAAACCATCAGTCAGCCGGGTTTCAAAAATTACTAAATACTGGAGTATCAATAAAGAAACAAGAATTGATATTACTACAGATGATGCCATTGATATTTTTACCCAACACTTACATACATCTGTAAACAGGCGGCTACGCAGCGATGTATCACTTGGTACAAGTTTAAGCGGAGGCCTCGACAGTAGTACGATTGCAGCAACTATTAATTTTTTGCAGGGCAACAGCGCCCTAAAAACACTCAAGACTTTTTCAGCCACTTTCCCGGGCTTTGAAAACGATGAATCGAAATATATTGAGTTATTTAAACAATATACTGCAGTTGAAAATTTTCAGGTTCACCCCTCTGCTGATGATTTGATAAACGATTTTGAAAAGCTTTGTTATCACCAGGAAGAACCATTTCAATCATCGGCCATTTATGCACAATACAAAGTATTTGAAAAAGCTAAAGCGCTGGATGTAAAAGTTTTACTGGATGGGCAGGGTGCCGATGAAATTGCAGCCGGCTACCCCAGGTATATACATTGGTACCTGCAGGAAGTTTTGAGCCGTCATAAGCTGGGTGCTACCCGGCAGGAAAAATATGCGTTCAGAAAAAACAACCAACCATTTCAATGGAATTTTAAAAATGTGATCGCTGCTTTTTTACCGGCGCATGCAGCCATGTTACTCGAAAAAAGAGAATATTCTAAAACTATTCATCACCCCGGTATCAGTTCTGAATTTTTATCTTCTGTAAAGGGGCATGAGTGGGAAGGAATACACAAACCTATTGTAACAAAGCTTAATGATATTTTACATTTCAGCACAACCGAAATGGGCCTGGAAGAATTACTCCGCTTTGCAGACAGGAACAGTATGGCGCATGGCAGAGAAGTACGGCTACCTTTTTTAGGTCATGAGCTGGTTGAATTTGTTTTTTCGCTGCCATCACAATTAAAAATGCATGATGGCTGGACAAAATTTATATTACGCAAAGCGATGGATAAGAAACTGCCCGATGACATTGTTTGGCGGAAAAATAAAGTTGGTTTTGAGCCTCCTCAAAAACAATGGATGGAAAATGATGTGCTGAAAGACTACATTCAGGAGGCTAAAAGGAAGCTGGTTAACGCCTCCATACTTTCTAAAAAAGTACTTTCTAAAAAAATTGAACCCTTGCCTGCTCATTCTGATAAAAACTACGACTGGCGTTACTTGTGTGCTGCTCACATGATATGACTTGCAAATCCCTTTTAATTTCTCACCTTTGCTGCTCATAAACGATCACTTTAAAATTGCTATACAAATGAAGATTGCTACAAAGTTTATTCATGCAGGCGCAGAGCCCGACCCAAGTACAGGTGCTATCATGACACCGATTTATCAAACCAGTACCTATGTACAGGAAGCGCCCGGAAAAAATAAAGGATACGAATATGCCCGCAGCCAGAACCCAACCCGGAAAGCACTTGAAGATGCTTATGCCATAATTGAAAATGCAAAATATGGCCTTGCTTTCAGCAGCGGTGTTGCAGCAACTGATGCTGTTATAAAATTATTAAACCCCGGGGATGAAGTAATTGCAGCCAATGATATGTATGGTGGAAGCTATCGTTTGTTTACAAAAGTTTGGGAACGTTTCGGCATTAAATTTATTTATGTAGATACTACGGATGCAGCTAATGTAAAAGCTGCTGTTTCCGCAAATACAAAATTGATATGGGTTGAAACACCAACTAATCCATTAATGAATATCAGCGATATTTCAGCAATTGCCGCTGTTGCAAAAACTGCCAATGCTTTGTTATGTGTTGATAACACTTTTGTTTCTCCCTATTTACAAAACCCTTTAGACCAAGGTGCAGATATCATCATGCATTCAGCCACAAAATATTTAAGCGGACACAGCGATGTGATACAAGGCGCATTGATGATGAATGATAAAGATCTGAGAGAAAAATTGTACTTTATACAAAAAAGCTGCGGTGCTGTACCCGGCCCCATGGATTGTTTTTTAATCTTAAGAGGAATTAAAACACTTCATGTGCGTATGAAGCAACATTGTGAGAATGGAGAAAAGATTGCACATTGGTTGCGCAATCATGCTAAAGTGAGTAAAGTGTACTGGCCCGGTTTTGAAGACAACGCCGGATATGCAGTTGCCAAAAAACAGATGCGTGGTTTTGGCGGGATGATAAGTTTTGAATTAAAGGATGATAGCGTTGAGGCAGCCAATAAAGTATTGTCATCAACACATTTATTTTCGCTGGCCGAGAGTCTGGGTGGCGTTGAATCACTGATCAATCATCCTGCAAGTATGACCCATGCAAGTATACCACGTGAGGAACGTATAAAGAACGGGCTGAGCGATGGACTGATAAGATTAAGTGTAGGTATTGAAGATGCGGACGATTTAATTGAGGATTTGAATAAAGCAATCGGATAATCAAATAAACATGAAACTGAAATTACTTTTGTCGTTATTAGGGTTAACAATTTTTACACAGCTTGCATTTGCACAGGCAGGCGCAGAAAGTTTAGATTCCTTTATAAAACAAGCCGCCGAAGAAACCTTTCAAAAAGAAAAAGTACCCGGTGTTTTTGTAGCGGTATTAAACAATGGCAACAGAAGTTATTTCAGTTCTGGTTATGCAAACCCTGATACAAAGTCAGTTTATGATTCGGCAACGGTTTTTGAAATAGGCAGCATTACAAAAACATTTACTGCTTATGTATTGATGGGGGTTTTGCATGAAAAAGGAATTTCAGACACAGATCCAATAATCGGGTATCTCCCTGATTCTGTTAAAAAGAACGTCAATATCCGTGACATAAGTTTTTTAAGCCTGATGAACCATACCTCAGGTTTACCCAGGTTACCCGGTAATATGAAGATGAATAATCCACGGCAACCCTATGAAAATTATACGGAAAATGATTTGTATACTTACCTGAAAGATTGCGAACCCAAGCCAGATGGAAAAAGTAATTACTCAAACCTGGGCGCCGGGCTTGCCGGTGTTTTAGCCGAACGTATTTCGGGCAAGAGTTATGCTCAGCTTTTAGACCAGCATATATTTCTTCCTTTTAAATTGGTAACAGCCGAAAACGCCGTTGTCATTTCTGATAATAAAAGTCAGGGATATTTTGCAGCAGATGATAAAACTCCATACTGGAATATGAATGTTCTGGCACCGGCCGGCGGTTTAAAATGCAATGGTGCCCAAATGCTCAGTTATCTTCAAAACATGTGCTTCCCGGAAACGGATAATTCAAAACAACTCATTGATAAATTAACTACCCAGACAGTGGCTATAAATGCCCAGGTGGGTGTGGGCAGGGCTTGGCATATTATAAATGCAAATGGTAAAACTCCGGTATTCTGGCATAATGGAGGCACTTATGGTTTTTCTACCTTCTGTGCTTTTTTAAAAGATAAAAGCAAAGCTGTAGTAGTTATTATAAACCAGTTTAACAAGAATGCAATATGCGATGGCCTGGGTTTTAAAATAATGAGCAAGCTCATCACAGAACAATAAATTTGCAAAATCAACTACAGCAAAAACAGTTCATACAGATTTTTCTGTCTTTCCATCTATATAAAATACAATTTAGCCACAGTTAATACTGTTTAGGTCTTTTGTACTATTCCCCCGGTTTATGTTTGTAAAAATTAATACTTAAATTTTTCAACATTAAACTACAATTATGAAAACGGTGAGATTTATTATGCTGGCAACAGTTTTAACGGCAACTGTGTCGTGCAAAAAAGAACGCATATCAGGGCATGGGCCTGTAAGAACAGAAACAAGGACCATAACCAATTTCACCAGGATACATACACTGGGTGCAACAGATGTTTTTGTTACTCAGGGTACAAATTTTAAAGTAGAAGTAAGCGGATACGGTAATTTGATTCCTTATTTTGAAACCAACCTGCTCAACGATATAATTACATTAGGATACAGGGATAACGTTAAAGTAAAAAACGATAATGTAAAAGTATATATAACACTTCCGGTGTTAAAGGGGTTGTCTATTTCAGGATCGGGAAATATTAATACCACAGGAACATTTGGAAATGTACCTGCATTTGAAGCAAATATTTATGGCAGTGGAAATATTCACTTCAGCAATGGTTCAGCACAAAATTATTTTTCTACTATAGCAGGAAGCGGA
>JBATAS010000192.1:0-1637 GCA_049661965.1 Ferruginibacter sp.
AATGCCCCCATCTTGAAAAATTGTTCCCCGGTTGGCCTGAAGCTCATCACGGAAACTGAGGGACACTACCGGAATTCTGGAGCACGTTGATTTGTTGCTATTACAAGATCTTCCTGTTCCTTCAAAAAATCCAGACCCTCAAATTATTATTCAAAATAATAGAAGCTTAGTTGCGGCTTAATCATTTGATGCAAAACTTCAATATTCCTATCTGGCTGAAAGAATGCCACGGTCTGCAAAGAATAAATGAACCTGTTCGTTTTGGCATTCCATTGTCCAGAAAATTATTGTCAGAAAATCAGAAAATCCGCGTTGTGAGCCACTTAGGGCAATTCATCCCCTGTCAGACTCGTCCTTTGTGCTTATGGCCGGATCGCAGCATCAAATGGTTGTTGTTGGACATTTTTGTTTCCCTGCAAGCCCATGAGAAAGCCGTTTTTACCCTCAAGCTGGAGAATGATACAGAGGATGGGGATTCCGCATCCGACCAGAGCACTCCATTAGCATGGCAGGATAGCGTGGAAGCGTTTACGGTCGATACTGGAGTTGCACTATTTACCATCCCTAAACAAGCGTTCGCTCCTTTCAGTTCCGTAAAGCTGGGTGCAGTAGAAATCTTGTCGAGTGAAGCCTCATGGATCTGCCTGCTTGACAAGAAAGGTAATGAATATCTGCCTGTTGTTGAGCGATGGTGCATGGAGGAAACCGGTTCGCTCAGGGCAACATTACTGGCTGAAGGGCATTTCCTCATTCAGTCGCGTAAACCAGTGCTTTCCTTCAAGGCCCGCTTGGTGTTTTTCGCGAACTCACCCGCCGTCCGTATTGAGTTGCAAGTGAGAAATCCACAAGCGGCCCTCCATCCGGGTGGCTTATGGGATCTCGGTGATCCCGGCTCGTTCTTTTTCAAGGACTTGTCGATCCAGTTCCAACCGGCTGGTGCGGTCCAGCAACTGGACTGGTACGCAGAAGAGCCCGATCAGGTTCGTTCCATCGATCCTGGTGAATGGACGCTGTATCAGGACTCCAGCGGTGGAGAGAACTGGAATTCTCGCAATCATATCGACTGCTCTGGCAATCGCTCGGTTTCCTTTCGTGGATACCGAATCGACCGACGCCACAACGGAAAATCCGAACGGCTGGCCGAGGGCGGCCGCGCGACTCCAGGAATTCGTCTGAAGACAGCTTCTGGTTGGGTGGCCGCGACGGTACAGGATTTCTGGCAGAACTTCCCCAAGGCACTGCGTTGGCAAGATGGCGCGTTGAGTATTGGCCTGTTTCCAAGCGAAAGCCGAAACGGTTTCGAGTTACAGGGGGGAGAACAAAAGCGGCATACCATGTTAATGGATTTTGGTTTGCCCGGGCAGGAAACCGTGCTTGCCCGTCTACAGCATCCAATTCAGGCGTGGGTCGATCCAGTATGGGTAGAGGAAACCACGGCGGTTTCCTATTTTATCGCCAAGCAGAATGATCCCAACCCGGAATATCTTGATTACGTCGATCATATTATCGCGGGGTCAAATTCATTCTTTCAGAAGCGCGAAATCATCGATGAATACGGCTGGCGCAACTTTGGCGATCTGTATGCGGACCATGAAGCAGTCAATCATCCAGGGCCGAGCGCGCTAATCTCCCACTAC
>JBATAS010000193.1:0-4525 GCA_049661965.1 Ferruginibacter sp.
ACCAGATCGATATGCGACGGCAGTATATCCAGAAAAGGGATTTCTGATTTCAGGATCATGTCTTTTGCAGCAGCGTCATTTACCATACAGTCGTAAAGGCTCTGTGTAATATTATGCAGATCGAAACCCGTACCCGTAGTACTGTTTGCCTGCGGGTCGGCATCAACCAACAAGGTTTTAAACTCAAGCACCGCCAGGCTGGCAGCCAGGTTAATAGCCGTAGTTGTTTTACCTACTCCGCCTTTTTGATTTGCTACTCCTATTATCTTAGCCATTGTATTTGTTAATCGGTATCCGTTGTCAGTTAACATTAATTGTTTCTCCAATTGTTGGAAGCATCAATTCCAATTCACTCTTTTTAAATAAGTCAATTGCTTTTTGATGATCTATTTTAATAAAGCCAAAGGTATCGTAATGTACTCCAATTACCATTTTAGTTTGTACCATTTTTGCCGCCTGTATTGCATCTTCCATACCCATGGTAAAATTATCGCCAACGGGCAGAATGGCCAGGTCAATATTAGCAAACATCGGAATTAACTGCATATCCAGCGTTAATGCAGTATCACCGGCATAATAAAAATTTATTTCATCGCTTATAATGATAAAACCCATTGGGTTACCGCCGTTACTGCCATCGGGTAAACTTGATGAATGAATGGCATTTACACATTTTACCGTTCCAAAATCAAAGTTCCATTTACCGCCGGTATTCATGGGGTGATACTTTTGAATGCCCTTTGCAGCAAACCACATAGCAACTTCATAAGCAGCTACAATACTGGCGCCGGTTCGCTTTGCTATTGTTTCCGCATCGCCAACATGATCGCTGTGGCCATGACTTAATAAAATATAATCAGCTTCAATGCTGTTTATATCAATGTCTTTTGCCAGATCGTTACCCGTAATGAATGGATCGAACAGTAATTTTTTACCGTTTATCTCAACACTAAAACAGGAATGACCGTAATAAGTAAACTGCATGTTAAAATATTTTTTTATCCCAACCGTCTTCGTATAAAAACCTTTCTTTGAATGGCTAAAGCTGTCGGGATGGCAAATTTAACCATTCGGCATAAAAATGGACAACAAAGAAGCATCTTAATTGTAATATTGAGAAATTAAACAGTAAACCGGGGTGAATATATGATTACTATTATATCGGGAACTAACAGAAAAGA
The DNA here is from genome assembly GCA_049661965.1 of Ferruginibacter sp. Lineage (GTDB taxonomy): Bacteria > Bacteroidota > Bacteroidia > Chitinophagales > Chitinophagaceae > Ferruginibacter. The sequence goes on from JBATAS010000193.1 coordinate 1,182, forward strand.
CAGTAATACCTTAAAAATTGCCAATGAATACCAGCAGATAATGCGGTTAAAGGGTTTTGAAGCAGGAATTTTGTCGCTTGAGAATATGGATGTTTTGCATTACGATGATGAATTTAAAAGAATTGAAAATGAGATACTGATACCTTCCACTCATCTTATCATTGTTTCTCCGGAGTATAATGGCAGTTTCCCGGGTGTTTTAAAATTGTTGTTCGATAACAGCCGTTCACACGAAATGTGGTTTCATAAAAAAGCATTGCTAACCGGTGTAGCCACCGGCAGGGCTGGAAATTTGCGGGGTATGGATCACCTGGCTGATGTATTGAATTATATCAAGATTACCGTGCATCCGAATAAACTGCCCATATCGGTTGTAAATAGTGTTGTTTCAAAAGAAGGTAAAATTATTGATACAAATACGTTACGGGCCATTAATCAGCAACTCGATGAATTTATTTTTTGGGGCAATTTAATTCCCGTACATCAACCCGTTGAAAAACCCGAAACACAAAACCAATAACGCTTAACCTTAATTCATGCGTACACCTTTAGGAGCAACTATTTTTATCCTCATTGCCGTTTTAATGGATACCTATATTTTCCAGGCAATTAAATCTGTCAGCCAATCGGCTTCGCCAAAAACCAGGGCAATCATTTACAGCATATACTGGGCTTTATCTGCCCTGGCTATTATCAGTTTTTTATTATTTCTTTTTACCGATCACAATTTTCTGGGCAAAAAATTCCGTACTTATTTATTTGCAACAGCTATTGGCTTGTTTTTAGCCAAGATGGTCGCCATTGTTTTCTTTTTGGTAGATGATATACGCAGAGTAATTCAATGGGCGGCAGGGAAAATGTTTTATAATAACCCCGAGATAAACGATATGACCAGCGACGGTATCAGCCGTTCTGTATTCCTTAGCTGGCTTGGGTTAGCAGCGGGTGGTACTTTATTCGGAACCTTTGTTTACGGCTTCAGCAATAAATATAATTACAAGGTAAAAAAGCTGCAGTTGACATACGATAACCTGCCTGCTGCATTCAAGGGATTAAAGATTGTTCATATCAGCGATATACACAGCGGCAGTTTTACCGATAAGAAAGCTGTGCTGGCCGGTGTAGAAAAAATAATGAAAGAGCAACCCGATATTATTTTATTTACCGGAGATATTGTTAATGACCGTGCCGATGAAATGGATGAATATAAAGATGTGTTTAACCAGCTAAAAGCGCCGATGGGAGTTTACAGTACTTTAGGTAACCATGATTATGGGGATTATGTACACTGGCCATACAAAGGGATCTCCAAAGACGAGAATTTAGAAAACCTGAAAAAAGTTCATGCAGATATTGGCTGGCGTTTACTAATGAATGAACATGTGGTATTGGAAAAAGGCGAAGATAAAATTGCCTTACTGGGTATTGAGAACTGGAGCAACAAAGCCCGGTTTCCCAAGCATGGCCGTATGGACCTGGCACATGCCGGGACCAAAAATTATCCTTTTAAAATACTGATGAGCCATGACCCCAGCCATTGGGATGCAGAAATAAAACCAAAATACACTGATATTGATTTAACACTCAGCGGTCATACACACGGTATGCAGTTTGGCGTGGAGATACCCGGCTTTAAATGGAGCCCTGTACAATATATGTATAAGCAATGGGCCGGTTTGTACGAAGACGGCAAGCAAAAACTGAATGTTAACCCCGGCTTTGGTTTTATTGGTTATCCCGGCAGGGTAGGTATTTTGCCGGAGATAACGGTGATTGAGTTGGTATAAAAAATACCGGGAAGCCGGAAAGATGTTTAGGACGTTAATTTTTACTACAGCTGGCAAACTCTAAGAAATTGTGAAGGATTTTCTTTTTACCTTACAAAAAAGAAGATTACATGCGACAATTTATTTTCCTGACTGTAACTATTTTGTTTTTTTTATCGTCGTGTTCCGACGATAGAGAATCTGCATTAACAATTTTTAGATCCACATCTGAAGGGCTTACAAAATCTAATAAAAGTATTTCAAACAGCAATGCTTTTTTGTATCTGGATTTTGAAAGTAAAGTGTCTAACCCTGCTACCAGGACGAAATCTATGGATTGGAAACCTAAGGTCTTACAAATAAAAGATCTGTGTTCTGAAGTTACAGCTTATCTACAGAAATTAAAAAGAGAGCTGGAAAACGAAGCAAGTGTAAAGTCTGATAATGGGTTAATAATTGTACATGATGATAATACCAAAGCTGTTTATAAATTATTTACTTCTAAAAATTACGTTAGAGAGCTTTCTGAAATCTTTTTTAGGTTTAAAAAAAATTTTTTAAGCGTAGATATTGGACTAACGAGAGTCTTTGAAAATCGGGCTTCAGTAGCAAGGTTGTCAACATTCGAGTTATCTAAAACTAATCTTAAGAATCTACCGGTAATTGCAGCAATCGCTTTGTTGAATAAGTTTGAAAATGACATTTTGGTTTTGGAAAATGAAACGATAAGTTATTGCTATTACAATATTGGCGAGTATGTTGAATCATACAGTGTTATAAGAACGATAGTAGGACAAAACAGTAATTACATCAAATCTGGAGAAGATATAGAGATAACTGTAGGTCTGGGAATTTTTTCTATCTCTAATCGACCCGAAATTTTCATAAATGGAAAGCGTGTGCCACTTGACGAAAATGCTGTAGCAATTTATAAGATGAAAACCCCGGTAAAAGCTGGCAGATATTTTGTTCCTGTGGAAATTAAATATACCGATATGAACGGTTCAAAGGCTTCCGCAATTAAGGAAATCTGTTATACAGTATTTGAAGAAAAGTAGTTGAACAAAAATACCGGGAAGTCGGTAAGACGTTTTTTAATTTCCCGTCTTTCCGCCTTCCCGGCAAAAATAAAATTCAATATTCGTTAAGAATTATCTCCGCTCTCTCGGCGCATAAATCCTTTTCCTTCCTTCCTGCCTGTCGCTTCTTCCGCCTTCATCATTGGGCCTTTTAAAACCACCATCAGCTTCATTCATACGCACTGTACGGTTATTGTACCTTTTGCCATCAATTGATTTTATCATCTGTCCGGCAGATGCCTGGTCAATCTCCACCCAACTGTTCATATCCCTCATATCAATTTTACCAAGCACTTCTTTTTTAAGATTACTCTCATCTAAAATGAATTGTAAAAAACTGGCTTTGTAAAAACCATCTTTAGTGCCCAGGTTAATAAACAATCTTGTGTATCCACTGTCACGGCGGTTAAAGCTGGTGCGTTCTTTTCGGCTGCCATTTATATCTCCTCTGTCGCTTTGCCTTCTTTCGCCACGGCTGTCATTACGGTTCAGGTCGTCG
>JBATAS010000194.1:0-2763 GCA_049661965.1 Ferruginibacter sp.
ATCTTTCTGATGTCAATATTCTTAACCCGGTATCTGTAAAACCTGAATTCGATATCTTTTATACACTTACAGTAACAGCAGCAGGTGGCTGTTCAATTACCGACGAAGTATTTGTTGATGTTTTAAAAATACCGAAGATTCCCAATACCTTCTCCCCAAACAACGATGGTATTAATGATTTTTGGAAAATACAATACCTGGATGAGTATAAAACTAACCATACACAGGTATTTACCCGTGCCGGTCAACTGGTTTTTGAAAGCAGGGGGTTATACATACCATGGAACGGAACATTCAAGGGCAAACAACTTCCGGTTGATACCTATTATTATATTATTGAGCCGGGCAGTGGCAGAGAACCCTTTACGGGTTATGTAACTATTCTAAAATAATCTGCCGGCAACAAAAACAAATTCAAAGGCAATACCTTTACACAAAAAAGAATTGGAACTCACTAACCGAAAAGCGCATTACGAATATTTTTTTGAGGCTACTTATATTGCCGGCATGGTACTTAGCGGCACCGAAATAAAATCGCTGAGAGCAGGTAAAGCAAGCTTTAACGATAGTTATTGTATTTTTCATAAAGGCGAGCTTTTTGTAAAAAGTCTGCATATATCCGAATATTCATTTGGAACCCATAGTAATCATGAACCATTACAGGAAAGAAAACTGCTGCTCAACAAAAGAGAATTAAAAAAACTGGAAAACAAGATGAAAGAAAAGGGATACTCTATCATTCCTTTAAAGTTATTTTTAGCCGAGTCGGGGTATTTTAAAATGGAGATTGGCCTGGGCAAAGGCAAAAAGAATTACGATAAAAGGGAAACCATTAAAGGAAGAGAAACAGAAAGAGATATTAAACGTAAGTATGGAATTTGATACCCCCTCCGCCCCTAAAGGGGAACTTTGGATCTCAAAATTACATAGAGCTTTATCTTAAATTACGGAAGAAATTACAATAAAATACTTTTACGAACCCCCCTTAGGGGTTTTAGGATAGTTCCCCCTTTAGGGGGCGGAGGGGGTTAACACTCACTCAAACTCAACGGCACATTAACGGCTAATCCGCCATCAGCAGTTTCTTTGTATTTATGGCTCATATCCAAAGCTGTTTCCCACATGGTTTTTATAACACCGTCTAATGTTACTTTGGCATAATCGGGTGAGCTTTGCATTGCAAGCTGGCTTGCAGTAATGGCTTTAATAGCACCCATGGTATTTCTTTCAATGCAAGGTACCTGTACCAACCCTCCAATCGGGTCGCAGGTCATACCCAGGTGATGCTCCATGGCAATTTCGGCAGCCATTAAAGCCTGTTTTTGCGTACCACCCATACATTCAGTTAATGCAGCCGCTGCCATGGCACTGCTAACTCCTATCTCAGCCTGACACCCGCCCATAGCCGCAGAAATAGTTGCGCCTTTTTTGAAAATACTCCCAACTTCTGAAGCAGTTAATAAAAACTGAATTATTTTTTCATCATCATCGCCACCGCAAAAAGCAATATAATATTGCAACACGGCAGGTATAACACCTGCAGCCCCATTAGTAGGCGCTGTTACCACCCGGCCAAAACTGGCGTTCTCTTCATTAACCGTAAGGGCAAAACAACTTACCCAATCTAATATATAAGTAAAATTTGTGCCTCCCTGTTTTACCAGTTCTAACCAACTGTCGTAATCGGTGTAAGGTCTTTTGTTGATCAGTTTTTTATTTAGTCCGGCTGCACGGCGCTTTACCTGTAAGCCTCCGGGCAAAATACCTTCGGCATGACAACCGCGGTAAATACATTCCTTCATTACCCGCCATATATCAAGAATTCCGGCTTTAGTCTCTGCTTCGCTGCGCCAGGCCGATTCATTTTCAAGCACTACATCACTTATGTTCATACCGGTTTTCATGCACCAATGCAGCAATTCACTTGAGGTATTTACCGGAAAAGGAAGGCTCACACCAAATGTACCCATCTCAGCTTCGCCTTCCTTACTTACAAAACCACCGCCAACTGAATAAAAGGTTTCAGCAAAATTTTCGCCGTTATGCAGGCTTACTAAAAAACTTAAGGCATTGGGATGAAAAGGCAATGATTCGCTCATTAAAAATTCAATATCTTCTGCAGGGTCAAAATCAATTTCATGTTTGCCCGATAAGATTAATTTTTTCATCAGCTTAATATCATTGATCTTGGCATCAATATTATTCACATCAAAAGTTACAGGATCATCGCCGCATAAACCCAGTTGTACAGCAATATCGGTACCATGTCCTACACCAGTCTTGGCCAAAGAACCATACAGTAAAACACGAAGCTCCTTTACATCCTGTAATATATTCTTTTGTATTAAAGATTGTGTAAACCGCTGTGCTGCACGCCACGGGCCAAGTGTATGGCTGCTTGAGGGGCCTACACCAATTTTAAACATATCAAATATTGATATTGCTTCGTGTTGGTTCAACTGTTTTTTTTATTGTACCTGAATTAACTCAATCGAAAAAATTGTATTAGACCCCGGAGGTATACCTGGTACATTGTTACAGCCATAAGCAAGCGTTGGCGGCAAATATAAAATGATTGACCCGCCTTTTTGAATTAAAGGTAAGCCCCTTTGCCAGCCTAATATTAATTGCGATAATGCAAAAGTTGCCCCCGTAGTGTTTTGATCAAATACAGTTCCGTTTTGAAGTGAGCCTGTATATTTTACAGTTACTGTTGAGGATAGTGTTGGTGTTGCACCTGCTCCCGGATTAACTATATTATAA